>NZ_JBNNFX010000003.1:0-251679 GCF_050267985.1 Psychrobacter sp. NPDC078929
TGTTTGCGATAATCTAGGGAGTAAGTCATGGTTATTTATTGTGGTAATCGTTTAGTTGATTTATTTTATAACATTTTTGTGGTCAGGTGACTATATCAGTACTATCTTGAGAATTGAGCAAGAAAGCGTGAGTATTATTTTTAGGGTTCGTTTGGTTTGGATGTCTTTATTTAAACCAGCTGTTGTCAATTATCCGTGAGTCCATTACATGCCTGAATCATTAAATATTGTCGATCTTATTACCCAAGCCAGTCTATTGGTGCAGATTGTGATGGCACTATTATTATTAGCCTCTTTGCTCAGCTGGGTTATCATCTTTCGCATGAGTGCGCGACTTGGTACAGCCAAAAACTTTGATCAACAGTTTGAGACTTGGTTTTGGTCAGGCGAAGACTTGGCCAAGCTATATCAAGGCATTCAAGGCTCTCCTGATCGTCAGGGGCTAGAGCAGATTTTTTATGTGGGCTTTTCAGAATATCTGAGAATGCATAAAAAGCGTCAACCTAAAGATGACATTATCGACGGTGTTGAACGCAAGCTACGCGTCGGCTTAGGTCGTCAGCAGCAATTGCTCGAGTCAGGACTGACGACGCTAGCCAGCATTGGCTCCGTTGCTCCGTACATCGGACTGTTCGGTACAGTGTGGGGTATCATGAATGCCTTTTTGGGACTGTCTCAAACTGAGCAAGCTACCCTCGCCTCGGTAGCACCCGGTATTGCCGAAGCACTGATTGCCACAGCCATGGGTTTGTTTGCCGCTATCCCTGCGGTATTGGCATACAATCACTTCACAGCAAAATCGAGCCGACTATATGACTCGCGTGCCTTATTTTGTGATGAGATGACAGGCATGCTACAGCGTGAGACCAGCGTACAAGCGCCTATTAGTAAAGAAACCCAAGTTAATGCAGGTCAGGTGACAGGGCTATGAAACCAAACCCCTACGGCCGTGAAAAAAAAGCCCTTAATGCGGAAATGAACGTCGTACCTTACATTGACGTCATGCTGGTGCTACTGGTGATATTTATGGTGACAGCGCCGATGCTGATTACAGGTGTCGATGTCGATCTGCCAAAAGAGCAAACCAATACCATGAGTCAAAGCCAACTACCTGTGATTGTCTCGCTGACTGATAAAGGTGATATTTTTATCAGCTATGAAAGCAATGTCGACGTGCCTGTAAGTGAGCCTGAGCTGATTAATACATTATCTAACCTGCAGTCTCAGAGCGATAATAGTAATGCTGAGCCAGTACAGGTAATGATCAATGCCGATCAAAACAATCAGTACGGTGCCATCATGACGCTCATGGCAACTTTGCAACAAGCAGGTATCGAAAAAGTTGGGTTACTGACCGGTGCACCACTACCCACGCCTTCTTTGTAGTGATAAGCGTCCTTTAGTAAATGTCTTGTATCATAATAGCCTATTCTAGTAATCAATCTGAAAAATCACGTTCATGAGTATCCCTACCATGCATAATGCTCCTGCCGTCTATGTACCTACCGAACCAGAAAGCAACGGGCTAACACTGCCGACGTTGCTAAGCTTGCTGGCGCATGGTCTTATCATCGGCATACTGGTTTACAACTATCAAACCATTGAGGTCGAGACTGCTGGTAGTATTGAGACGGTCATGGTATCTCCTGAGCAACTTGCTGAAATGCAAGGACAAATATTGGCCAACCGTGCAGCAGCCAGCGCAATGCAGATGGATAGTAGCACTAGCGACTCGTCTAGTAGTGCCCAGCCAGAAATATCTGGTAGTAGCGTTAGTGCGCAAAATCAAAGTCAGTCAAGCTCTCAGCGCGTGCCTGTATTTACACGATCTGAGGAGCCCGCTGGTCAACCCATACTGATGAGCGAAGACCATCAACAACGTTTGCTTGAGCAAAATCAAGAATATGAGCGCAAAATGGCTGAGTGGGCAGCACAATTAGACGAGTCAGCCATGGAAGAGCTTGACCAAGTCGATCAAAGCAAACGCGATCAGCTTATAGAAGAACAAAAAAGACTGGGAGAGTTTCGTCAAAAGCAAAACAATCCACCAAAGATAAAACGTCCCACTGCTAGCGATCGCAATATTGAGATTGATACTGCTGGCTCTGGCAATGCAGGAAAAACCTTTAGCCTATCAGATGGGCAGTCTACTATGTCTGGTGATACGTCAACCTCAAGTACGTCCAAAGGCAGTAGTCGTTCTGCATCCAGTGGCAGTCGCGGTGCCAGCAACAGCGAAATCATCAACTTAATCAAGCGCAACTATACGCCGCCTACCGCCGCGCGAGGCTCTACTCAACGCGCCACCTTGACCATCACTGTCAATGCAAATGGCGATGTGGTCAACGTAACCGCCTCTGGACCTGATAGCACGGTCAATGAAGCGGCAAGACAAGCGGTGCTCAATACTGGCAGTCTCCCAATTGATGCTGATGACCCTAAATACCCGACTTTTACCATACAGTTTAAAGGCAGCAATTAATCAGTTGCTAGGTTCTTATAATATTGGTAACGTGACGTTAAGCGGCTTGTCTCGCATAGGTTGCTGCCTTATCTAGATGCTTGTCTCATTAAATAAAAAATGAATATCATACTAATTTTAGGAGCTCCACTTACTCATGCGTACCCACAAGAAACTACTAGTCTCATTACTCGCCAGCACTTCAGCATTGCTAATATCGCAAAGCGTGCTCGCTGCACCTGTTGTACTAGAATTGGACTATGAGATTCCTGTTCAGCAAAACCAAGTCGCGTTTGTATCGTTTGCAGGTGACTCTGTCTTATCACCGATTGTATTAAATGACTTGAGTAAAACCGAGCTAAAAGTAACTAATCAAGATCTGCCGCAGCAGCCGCACAGTAGTAAAGAGCTGACAGGTACATTACCTGTTTGGCAAAGCATGGGCATACCGTATCTGGTCGTCGGCAGTACGCGTACCAATCGTGGCAAAATAATCACCGATTATGAAGTCATCGATGTCAAATCTGGTCGCGTGATAGAAGGCAAGCAAAGCCTAACCGCTGACAATAATAGAGAAAGTATGCGTTATGCCGGTCATGTCATCGCAGACAAAGTATACGAGCTAATTACTGGTATTCCAGGGGACTTCTCAGGGCGCATTGCTTATATTGAAGAAACAGGAACTGGCAAGCAAAAGATCTCTCGTCTCAAAGTGATGGATGCTGATGGCGAAAATGCTAGAACCATTACTGAAGTCGCAGGCTCTATTTTTTCACCAGCATGGTCACCTGATGGCAACCGTATTGCCTACTCGGTACAGCGTGAAAAATCATATCCTGTTATCTACGTGCAAAACGTCAGTGGCGGCGGCGCAACTGCTCTGACGCCTTTTTCAGGTAGCAACCTAAGCCCTTCGTTCTCTCCTGATGGCAGCAAGATATTATTCTCTAGTAGTTTTGAAGGTAGCGCTGATATCTATGAGATGAGCGCCAGCGGCGGTACACCTAGAAGGCTCACTAATTTACCGAGCAGTGAAGTACAACCAAGCTATGCACCAGACGGCAAATCTTTTGTGTTTGTCAGTGATAAAACTGGCTTTAACAAGCCGCAAGTTTATCGCTACGAGTTTACTACGGGACAAACGACTAAAGTGTCAAATGGAGGTTATGCGACCAGCCCGCAGTTTAGCAGTGACGGCACACAAATTGCCTTTTTGAGTGGACGCTCAGCGGCTATTATGAATAGTAATGGTGCTATCACTACCAATCTTGGCAATACGGGTATTGATGAAGCACCAAGCTTCTCGCCAAACGGTAAACGCGTGGTCTACGCATCGACCCAAGGCGGCAAAGGCGTGCTGACTATCAAGTCCCTCAATGGTGGCGAAGCGTTTGGTAAGTCAGGACAAGGCGTTATCCGCTCACCCGTATGGTCATCAAGCCCAAAATAACTGGTCGTCCACCAAAGTAGCAATTTTGGTTATAGTAGAATAAATATTAAGCAAGCAAAATTGAAACGCCCCAATCATAGTCGTTACGGTTGGGGCTTTTTTTGATTAAAAAAACAGTAATAGAAATAACGATAAATCTTAGTACTTATATATTCTAAATGGTCAACACTCCTCGCCTTTGATCTGCTTTCCAATGTTACCTAACCCTCCCTCCTTCGTAACAAACCTGTAAACGCACTAGTACCAAAAAAAACATTGCAATGACTTGTATTTTACCTATACCCTAAATAGACCTGACTAATTGGTCAGGTTTTTCAAATATTAGCCAACATATATTAGTTAATTTCATTGTTTATCTTACAGACGGATGCGTACCTCTATTGTTTACATCGATAAAAAACAAGTCGAAGATTGAGGCAGAACTTTGATCTCATGATTTACCACATTGTCTGATATCTACAGTTAAGCGGGTGCTAAGCAGTTATTTTAGGAGGAAACCACCATGAATGAAAACGTTCCAGCGCATACCGATTTACTGTATAGACTGCATGACCGTCCTACCCCCATCAAAGCATTTTTAGGTGCTATACAGCATGTACTTGCAGCGTTTGTAGGTATCATCACACCCTCTCTTATCATAGGTGGCACATTAGGTTTAGGAGAGCATATCCCCTACCTTCTCAATATGTCATTGATAGTATCTGGCGTTGCAACCTTTATTCAAACTCGTAAAGTAGGGCCTGTTGGCTCTGGTCTCATGGCGTTACAAGGCACCAGCTTTGGATTTTTGGCAGCGGTACTGACAGCAGGATTTGTGGTAAAAAACCGCGGTGGTGGTCCAGAAGAGATATTATCCGTTATTTTTGGCGTTTCATTTTTCGGTGCATTTGTTGAGATATTTTTGAGTCAATTTATCACCAAACTCAAATCCTTTATGAGCCCTATTGTTACAGGCTGCGTGATTGTCACGATTGGTTTGTCATTAACCAAAGTAGGTCTGACTGACTTAGCAGGTGGGTTTGGTGCTGAAGATTTTGGTAGTATTCCGAACTTACTTTTAGGCGGTGGTGTGCTGGCAAGTGTCGTACTGATTAGCATCATCAATAATAAAGTCATTCGCTCAAGCGCCATCTTTATCGGTTTGATGCTCGGCCTTATCGCGGCCGTATTTATGGGACGTATCGATTTTTCTCTGGTTTCTGAAGCGGCTTTTTTTACGGTGCCGATCCCCTTTAAATATGGCTTTGGTTTTGATTGGCAGGCTTTTATTCCTATTGCCTTTATGTACATTATTACCAGTATCGAGACCTCAGGCGATTTGACAGCTACCTCGATGATATCAGGTGAACCGATCAAAGGCCCTCTCTATGAGAAACGCATCAAAGGCGGCGTACTAGGAGATGGTGTTAACTCTCTGATTGCGGCGGTATTCAATACCTTCCCTGTGACAACCTTTAGCCAAAACAACGGTGTGATCCAAATGACGGGTATTGCCAGTCGCTACGTGGGTTTCTATGTTGGCGGCCTCTTATGCCTGATGGGGCTATTCCCTGTCCTTGGTGCTATTTTTACGCAGTTACCGAAGCCTGTCGTTGGCGGCGTCACGCTACTGATGTTTGCGACGGTAGCGACTGCTGGTATTCGTATCTTATCTACCGTGCAATTTACGCATCGTAATGTCTTAATCATTGCCACCTCACTGGGTCTGGCAACGGGTATCGCCTTTGTCCCTGACGTACTGTCACAAACGCCGCAGTTCTTTCAGAATATCTTTGGCTCAGCGGTAACGATGGCAGGGATTGTGGCTATCACCCTTGATATGATTTTACCCAAAAACTATGGCATCGAGTTTGATACCAAAGCACAGCATGCTAAAGACGGTTTAGAACCAACTCAGGAAGTCGCTTAATGCTAAACACAAGCTAGGGTTGAACATATCGAAGTGTTTCGCCGTAAACGAGGTGCACAGAAAAATAGAAACAATCTGTGCACTTCGCTGATTAAGCACCTGACTTATTAAATAGACACCCTGTCAAATAGGAACCTTGTCAAATAGCTATCTTGTTATCATTCAAGGCCACAGCCTTTTAAAATAAAGGGCACCAGAAAGTCTGCCGCACGCGCTTCATCTGCTGCGTCATATGATGTCTTATCCATCAATCCAACGATTTCAATCTCAAATTCAGCATAACGTTGGGTAGTCGCCCAAATCAAAATCAGTAGTTGGAGAGGATCAGTAATCCCAATTTTGCCTTGCTTGTGCCACTCTTTCATTACCTGTGCTTTATCGTGTACCCACTCCTTCATCGTAGTGGACATAAATTCGTGCAAATGCGGTGCGCCGCCGATAACTTCAATCGCAAACAGTTTATGGCGACTTGGATTGACGAATGCCTGATGTAGCTTGGTACGGACGAATTTTTCGATGACTGTTTTTGGGTCGCTATCTGCTGTCATGGTTACCAAGCCTTCATTCCATTCTTGAATGATCGAGCGCAGCACTGCCATGTAGAGATTCTTTTTGTTTTTAAAGTAGTAGTGAACATTGGCTTTAGGCAAGCCTGCCCTATCGGCAATGCCCTGCATCGTAGCGCCGCGATAGCTCTGAAGCACAAACTCTTCTTCAGCTGCCGCTAAGATAAGCGCTTGGTTCTGTGCGCGAATGGCTTGTTGGCTACGGTGCGAGGGCGTATCAGTCACTGAGGTTTCTTCCTTTTGATTGTTTTGAGTCATAGCAGTGGTATCTCACTCTAAGAGACAGGTTCGACAAAATAGTCGCTATATTTCGCTGTGTATTCTTATATAAATACATAGATTTGATCAGCATAACCTGTTAAATAAAAATATTTCGCATAAAACAGTTGACCAATTAGTCAGGTTTTAGCAAAATGGGAACTGTAAATCAATTACGCCGTCATTAATTACCTCTTGCCAGACGTTTTAGACGGCTAAAATATCAGTGTTTCCTTAGCAAATCTGTTTCATATTGTCAGTTCACTATAACTTGAAATTATGCAAAGCGTATATAAGCACCAAAGCTCTGACTACGAACACATAGATTGCTGGCTTTTGATTTTGAGCAAATTAGTAGCTGCTAGCTTAATCAAATCAGCCATAAAGCTGACGCAACCGCTACTTATCAAAATTACTGCTTGTACCTATAAGTTTATGCAAATAATCATAAGGTATAAACCTCTATCAAACATTTATCGCCCAATACAGATAACGGGCTACCCTATTAGAAAAGGATGTCATCGTGAGCTTAACCTTAGCGCAATTCAACGACCTATCACAAGAAGTCGCCATCGCTCAGCTATTGACTTGCTGCACCAGTAAAAACTGGGCGAATAAGCTGTCAGACGCTCGCCCTTTTATAGATGTTGATGCACTCTTAGCAAGTAGCGATGCTATCTGGCATGACCTGCAAACTGTTGAAGCCAATTTACTAGAAGCATTTGATGGGCATCCACAAATCGGCAACGTGGCGTCTTTAAAAGAGAAGTATCGCAATACGCAAAGTAGCGCCGCACACGAGCAATCTGGCGCTAACAATGCAGCAGACGATGTACTCGAAGCACTTGCCAAAGGCAATCAAGACTATCTTGATAAATTTGGTTTTATTTTTATTGTTTTTGCGACAGGCAAAAGCGCACAGCAAATGCTAGATCTACTATTAGCACGCCTGCCTAATGATCGTGCTACTGAACTGGCAAATGCAGCCGCTGAACAAAATAAAATTACGCATTTACGTTTAACTAAATTGCTAGACAATGCTTAGACAGGCAAATAGTAGTCGCAAAGTTGGACTAGCATTTTTACCCGATTTATATTTTTCACAAATTTAAAGGAAGCATTATGTCTGCCACCCTATCATCACATATCTTAGACACTCATCTTGGCAAACCTGCGGCTGATGTCACCGTTACCTTACACCGCGTACAAGACAACGGTGTCGCCACATTGCTAGCGCATGGTACAACCAATAGTGATGGCCGTGTCACACCAGACGCTTGGCAGTTTGATACAGCCATCGATAGCACAGAGCGTCAGCTAAATATTGGCCGCTATACCGTAACGTTCGATACTCAGTCTTATTTTGATGCTCAGCAGCTGACAGCATTTTATCCGCAAGTGGTTATCGACTTTGTGGTAAACGATGCCAGTCATTATCACGTACCACTCCTGCTTAGTACGCACGGTTATAGCACTTATCGCGGATCATAGCTTTGGCGTTATTTAGCTCTCTGCTTTGTTATTAGTTTTCAAGAAATACTATCAAAAAAAATTACCAAGACATTTTATTAAGACACTGTCACATTAAAGGACATCTATTACATGGGCGCCTATCTTCTCGAATGGTTGAGTTTATTTTTCCGCTGGTTTCATGTTATCGCTGGGGTAGCATGGATTGGTGCATCGTTTTATTTTGTGTGGCTAGATTTAAGCCTACGCAAACCGCCACAGTGGAAAACAGACAAAGGCATTTCGGGTGATCTTTGGGCCGTCCATGGCGGCGGGTTTTATGAAATTGCCAAATACAAACTCGAACCCGAAGAGATGCCAAAGACGCTACATTGGTTTAAGTGGGAAGCTTATACCACTTGGCTGACGGGTGCGGCGATGATGTCTATCGTCTATTATGCCAATGCAACTGCCTACCTAATTGACCCAAGCAAAGTGCCCTTTACTAGTATCGGTGCCATTGCCACCAGCTTGCTTTTCTTGTTTGGTAGTTACTTCATTTATGAAGTTATCGTGCGCAGTCATTTGGGTAAAAACGCCTTTATCTTTAGTACGCTGATTTTTATCTTGCTGGTCATCGCGAGCTGGGGTTCTTACCAGCTGTTCAGTGATCGCGCCTCATTTATACATATCGGTGCTATCTTGGGCACGGTGATGGTAGGTAACGTATTCTTCGGTATTATGCCGGCTCAGCGTGCGCTCGTTGACTGTGTACGGCGCGGCGAAAAACCGGGTAAAGAAGTGGCTGAATTGGCATTACAAGCCAAAAATCGCTCACTGATGAATAACTATTTTACCCTACCGCTGATTTTTACCATGATCAGCAACCATTACCCAATGATGTATGCTCATGAGAAAGGTTGGTTGGTATTGGTCTTCGTCGGTATCATTACCGCGACTGCCCGTCATTACTTTAACCAAAAGCATTTGGGTCATAAAAAACCACGCTACTTGGTTATTCCAGCCGTATTGACCGTATTGTTGATTATCTGGATGCGACCTGAACCAATTGAGCCAGTGCCTGCAATGCCTGCTACTGCCTCCGTAGCACCTACAACGACTGATAGCACGCCGCCAGTTACGAGCGCGACTACTGACTCAAGCACTGATACTGTTGCTAACGCTAATAACAGTTCTAATAGTAATGCTACTAACAGTGCTAATAACCGTATTAGTACTAATGCAGCTACTGCTGAAGCCGTACACGTGAGCGCATCAGCAGATGACGCCATGATGGATGTCGTGCATACGCGCTGTAGCACCTGTCATGCGGTACAACCGACGCAACAAGGCTTCGCCGCGCCGCCAGCAGGTATTATTTTGCAGACACCAGAAGACTTAAAAATTTATAAAGCGAAAATCGTCACTGCGGTACAGACTGGCTATATGCCGCTTGGTAATATTACTCAGTTGACGGATGCTGAGCGCCAACAGCTTGTGGCATATGCGTCATCACTTTAATTTGTGATAAAAAATAACTGTCCTTTATGAGCAATATTCAAATAAATATTTAAGGCTCTAAGCGATATAGGAATATAGATAATGAGCAAAAAAATTACCAGTGACTTTGATATCAGTACATATCCCCGCGACCTAAAAGGCTATGCTGGCAATCCACCAAAAGCGAACTGGCCAGGCGGCGCAAAAATCGCCGTACAATTTGTATTAAACATCGAAGAAGGTGCAGAAAATAGCGTCATCCATGGCGATGGTCAATCAGAGCGTTTTTTGTCTGATATTTTAGGCACACCAGAATTTAACAACCGTCACCAGTCTATTGAATCTGCATTCGAATACGGTAGCCGTGTCGGCGTATGGCGTGTGCTAGATGTCTTTAAAGATTATGGTATTCCTATCACCACGTTTACCTGTGCCGCCGCTGCTGAAAAGACTCCACATATTATTGAGCGTGTATTAGAAGACGGTCATGAGATTGCCAGTCATGGTCTACGCTGGATTACCTATCAAGACATGTACCGTGAGACGGAACGCGAACACATTCGCTGTGCCACCCAAATATTCAAACGTATGCTAGGCGGCCAACCTCTTGGTTGGTATACAGGACGCGATAGTCCAAATACTCGTGAACTGGTTGCCGAGCAAGGCGGGTATACCTATGACTCTGACTCGTACGGTGATGAGTTGCCATATTGGCTCAATGTAAAGGTCCAAGATGGCAATATGATTACGCGTAAACCGCACTTGGTCATACCTTATAGCCTAGAGACCAATGACATGCGTTTTTCTTCTAGCCCGGGGTTCACCCATGCTGAGCCATTTTATCAATACCTAAAAGACAGCTTTGATACCTTATACGAAGAAGGTGCACACACCCCTAAAATGCTGACTATTGGCTTGCATTGTCGCATTATCGGACGTGCAGGACGCATCAAAGCGCTAAAGCAGTTTTTGCAATATATCACCAGTAAGCCTGATGTATGGATATGCCGCCGTGATGATATCGCTAAACACTGGTACGAAAACCATCCTGCTACGTCAGACAACACTGCTAACTGGATGTAAGCTAGGCTATCGTCCTAGTACTCGTTCTGCTTAGCTGAGCGAGTGCGAATTGGCATAGATTAATATATAAAATAAGCCATACGTTATTAATAAACACCATTATTGAAAAAGGAATCATTGTGAGTCAAAACACTTCAGAAGTTGGGCAAATTATCTCCGCAAATAATCTACCTGATACCCTGCCAGCATTTACCAAAAAATCAAACGTAGCCGACAGTCGTTTGGGTGCAAAATCGCTATTCGCCACCGACGATTTCTTTGCGGATAAAAGTCGTATTCTAAATCCTGATGCACCTATCTTTGTGGTTGGTAAGTTCGATGACAACGGTAAGTGGATGGACGGCTGGGAAACTCGTCGCAAGCGCCACTTGGGTTACGATTATTTAGTTATCCAGCTTGCTCGCACAACCAAAATTTCTGGTCTCGATATTGATACCAGTCACTTTACGGGTAACTTCCCCTCTTCCGCCAGTGTCGATGCTTTATACGCGCCCGAGCTGCTGCAGCAAGATGAAGCTGAACTTACTAGTCTAAGCAAAGAAGATTGGGACAATAAAAATTGGCAGGCACTAGTGGGTATGACTCCGCTTCAAGGTCACAATCATGAGCTTGTCGAGATTGATCATGAGCAAACGGTCACCCATATTCGTTTAAACATTTATCCAGATGGCGGCGTTGCCCGACTACGTGTCTATGGTGATATTCAACTTGATGCGAGCCTAAATACACAAGATGAGACACTTGACTTGGCAGGCGCGTTAAACGGTGGTCGTGCGATTGCTAGTAACGATGCGCACTTTGGTGCGGCTAGTAATTTACTACTACCAACTAAAGCGCCTAATATGGGTGATGGTTGGGAGACTCGTCGTCGCCGTGAGCCAGGCAATGATTGGTGCATCATTGCGCTAGGTCAAGCAGGTATCGTTGATTCCATCGAGATAGATACTGCCCACTTTAAAGGCAATTACCCTGATAAAGTCTCGATCCAAGCCGTCTACTCACCAAATACACCAGAGCAAACCTTAGTGACTCAGAGTATGTTTTGGGAAACCTTACTTGAGCCGCAAAAAACCAATGCTGACGACGTTCATCACTTTGGTAAAGACAAGCTTCAACTTGATAAACCCATCACTCATATTCGGGTCAATATCTTCCCAGATGGTGGTATCAGCCGTGTTCGCGTATACGGCAAAATTGCTGAGGGTAATACTGATATTGGTGCTGGTACTGACACTAATAGTAAAGAGGCTAAATAATGAGTGTCACTCTAACAGCTAAGCCTTTGACTAAGGCAAACTTTGCCCCCTATGGTTCGGTCATCGAGCGCTATGAAGCCTGTGAGCAAAATGCTGACAATACTTATGAAATCAATAATGGCTATGCGGTTCGCCATCATGCACTTGCCGAAAGTAAACTAGACGGTGGTGCAGTTGGTATGAGTATCTTTCGAGCCAAAAAGCGTGAGAATCCGATTGCCCTTTCGGTCATGGAATACCATCCGCTTGGGACGCAGGCATTTGTATCTATGGAAGGCCAAGACTATATCGTCGTTGTCGCCAAAGCTGGTGTGCCGCCGCAATCGCCTGATGACCTAGCAGTGTTTTATGCGAAATCTCACCAAGGCGTACAGTATGATGCCAATGTCTGGCATCACCCACTACTCGCTCTTGGGCGTGACAGTGATTTCTTAGTCATTGATCGTATCAATGGCGAGGGTAATAATTGTCATGAGGTTGATATCACGGATTGGCATGTGTTTATTGAGTTAAAAGGCGAATGCAACTAAGCTGTCATTAAGCACAAATCAATCTGATAAAAGCCCTGTTTATGTTTAACATAAACAGGGCTTTTTCTTTATTCATATTTTTCGCTAATTTATTAAGCAGTTGATTTACGATAACGACTCACGCCTGCGATTACCGTCTGATCAATTACTCTATCATCGCCTAGCATCATTAGCACAAACAACTGTTCTTCCAGTGTCTTGGTCTGCGCCATACGTCGCTCAAGCAATTCCGTTGCACCCATATCGATGACCACAAAATCCGCTTCTTTATTTGGCATAAAGTTACCGATTTTATTGTCCAATAATAGCGACTGGGCATTACCCAACGTAATTTGATATAGCCCTTGATGAGCGGATAGCTGATTGCTTTGTAGTTGTTGGATCTTATACGCTTCTGACAAAGTCGTCAGCATCGACAGACTTGTCCCTGCCCCAACATCAGTTGCGATACTCACACCGGTATAGCGTAACGTCTTGGGTAAATCGAACAATCCACTACCCAAAAACAGATTGGACGTCGGACAGTGTGATATCTGCGTACCAGTATCGCGTAAGCGTTCATACTCAGATATTTCAAGGTGAATACCATGTGCCAAGGTAGTGCGTCGACCCAGTAATCCCATATCATCATAGACATCGAGATAGCCTTTATGAGTGGGATACAGTTGTTTCACAAAGGCTATCTCATCATGATTTTCTGCTAGATGCGTCTGCAGATAAACACTCTCGTAACTGGCATACAGCTCACCTGCCATTTGTAGTTGCTTGGGTGTCGAAGTAATAGCAAAGCGCGGGGTAATCGCCACATGTTGGCGGCCGCGCTCATGCCAGTTATCAATGATGTTTTGGGTATCTCGAATGCCTTGCTCAGCAGGCACACACAAATTATCAGGCGCATTTTGATCCATCAAGACATTGCCTGTGATCATACGAGTGTTGAGCTTGTGACTTTCCGTAAAAAATGCGTTCACTGATTCAGGATGACTGGTAGAAAACACCATGGCGCTCGTTGTACCATTAGCAAGCAATTGGTTTAAGAAGAACTGCGCCGTATCATGTGCTACTGTTGGATCGCGAAAATTGGCCTCAGTGACGAAAGTATAATTGTTAAGCCAGTCAAGTAATTGCTCACCGTAAGCAGCAATCATATCTATTTGCGGATAATGTACGTGAGTGTCAATAAAGCCTGGCATGATAAGTTTGTCGCGATAATCATGTACTTTGACTGCTGGTTCACCATCTTCATTGGCATACTTTGACAGTATAGTTTCACTACGACCATACTCTACAATGCACCCTGTCACATCATCTACGACAAGCGCACCATCAGCGATATATTCAGGATAGACCTGTATACCTTCAATCACTGGTAGTAATGTTACGTCTCGTTCAATAGTTAATGTCTGTAAATGATCAGAGGATGTACGCTCAGTACGATCGCTTTCAGTCAAGTAGTGCAGCAGTCGAGCTTGATAGATATGTATGGTCATTCGTAGATCTCACAATGGCTTGGTAGTCCTGAGCGTTTTGATAAATAGTACTGAGCGCTTTAATAATTTGATAAAAAGTATAAAATTTATATGAAGTAAGCTGTTCAAGGAGTAGCCTGATGATACTGTTGTAGGAGCTGTGCCACGATAGAGACCGCCACCGCCATCGGCTCTTTCCCACCAACTTGCAATCCGATTGGCATGACCAACTGATTGACCAGTCGCTCACTGTAGCCACGCTGCATCAAGCGATCTCTAAAACGCTTGGCTTTGGTTGCCGAGGCAATGCAACCTATGTAAGGTGTCAAAGTATCTGAGCATTTATCACGTGATGCACTCATGTCAGAAATAGTATCTAATGCCGCCCGTACTAACTCAAAATCAACACTATGATCATGAGTCATAACCAGAATAAAACGCTGACCACCCTGTTCGATAAATGGGCGTACAAAATCTACAGGCTCATCATCGATATGCGGACGGATATGCGCTGGTAAGTTATAAAGTGTGGATTGATTAGTAGTAGATTCATCAACTAAGTAACGCTTAAACATCTCTGGGCGACTGTCCACCCAATCTACCTGACAAGGTAGCTCAGATAGGATGGTCATTAGCGATGATGCCACATGCCCTGCCCCAAACACTAGTACTGACATCGGCGGTGTCACGTTAAAGCATTCGAACATAACGGTGACGCTACCGCCGCAACACTGCGCCAACTTTGCACCCAATGGATAATGCTTGGTATAGACAGCATCACGGCGCACTGCTTTAGAAGGGGTTGGCGCACTGTCATCATTAGTTTCAGAAACTTTTGGTTTGACTTCTTTTGATACTGTGGCTGCCATTTCACCGTTCAGTAGTTGCCGTGCCGTATTGATAACGTCGTGCTCTAGGCCGCCGCCGCCTAACGTATCCACGATGCCATCTTGCGTGACGATCATCTTTGCCTGTAGCGCTCGAGGAGCAGATCCATTCACAGCTACGACCGTCGCCAGCACGTGAGCAATACCTCGCTGCTGATATCGCGCTAGACCTTCATACCAAACGACTGGCGGTGCTAACGACTCATTCACTGTGCGCAGGACCTCTTGCCCCTGCTACATTCGGATGCTCTATCGCATTAGGCTGGTCATCAGTTTGTTTCCCTTTAACTTCTTTTGGATCGATGTCTTTGGCATGACGTACGTCTTGTGGCATTGCTTTTTCATTGTAAAGGTCACTGTTCTCTTCTGCGCCTTTTACTAAACTATCAACCGTATCTGTATCTGCTTTAGTTGTTAAATCCCACGACGTGCCTTGCATGCGCATCACTGCTTTTAAGACCGCTTCTGGCGTCGCAGGCATGGTCAGCTCTGGATTCTTTTTATAATCACCAAGGCTCGCGACCGCATTATTGAGGGCACACCAAACACTGGCTGCCAACATAAACGGCGGCTCGCCAACGGCTTTAGAGTTATAAATCGTTTGTTCTTCGTTTTTGCGATCGTACAATTTGACATTCCACTGCTTAGGCAAGTCATGCGCGGTTGGGATTTTATAATTAGCAGGACTATCAGATGCGAGCTTACCTTTATCATTCCAGATCAGCTCTTCTGCCGTGAGCCAACCCATACCTTGCACAAAACCCCCTTCAATCTGACCAATGTCAATGGCAGGGTTGATCGATTGTCCTGCATCATGCAGCACATCACAGCGTAGTACTTTGTACTCACCTGTCAACGTATCAATCTCAACCTCAGCGCAGGCAGCGCCTAAGGCAAAGTAGAAGAACGGACGTCCCCATGCTTTAGAGCGGTCATAAAATATCTTAGGCGTTTTATAGTAGCCAGTAGACGACAAGCTGATACGGTTCTGGTACGACAGTTGAATCATTTCAGCAAAAGTCAGTGTTTCTTTATCGCCAATATAGACATGGTTCTTTTCAAAACGTATGTCTTCTTGCGCTACGTCGAAATGCTCAGCGGCAAATTCAAGTATGCGAGCTTTAATGCTTAGACAAGCGTTCTGTGCTGCCTTACCATTAATATCGGTACCTGATGACGCAGCTGTTGGTGATGTATTAGGCACTTTATCCGTACGTGTCGCTGACACCTTAACCGTGTCCAGATCAACATCAAATTCATTGGCAACAATCTGGGCAATTTTAATATATAAACCCTGCCCCATCTCCGTACCACCATGATTGAGGTGGATACTGCCATCAGTATAAATATGTACCAATGCACCTGCCTGATTTAGTGTTTGCACCGTAAATGAAATACCGAATTTTACTGGCGTTAGAGCAAGCCCTAAGCGTTTGTCACTGCTTTCAGCGGCAGCTTTTTGGTTTGCTTCTAGGATTTTCTGACGACGATTGTCATAATCGCAATCGGTTGCCAGTTTGGTCATGATGGTCGCTAAATCAAAATGCTCAATCGTCTGACCGTAATGGGTACTTTGACCATCTTGATATAAGTTTGCCAAACGCACTTGCAATGGATCTTGCCCCAGCGTATAGGCAATATGATCCATCATATATTCAGCAGTCATCAGACCTTGCGGACCACCAAATCCTCGATAGGCAGTATTGGATACGGTATGCGTTTTGCAGCGATGACCTGCTACATGAGCAGCTGGATAATAATAGGCATTATCACAATGAAACATCGCTCTATCGACAATAGCATCAGACAAATCTGGCGCGTAACCACACAAGCCAGCCAGTTGCATATCAACGCCTAATATACGCCCAGACTCGTCTAAACCAACTTCGTAACGATTAGCAAACTCATGACGCTTACCCGTCACCACCATGTCATCTTGACGATCTAGACGCATACTGACAGGAACGTTATGACGTTTGGCGATAATACCGCACAGACATGCCCATGCCGCGGCTTGCGTTTCTTTACCACCAAACCCGCCACCCATACGGCGCACGACTGTGTTTACCGCATGAAATGGCAGATCTGTCACTTCGGCGACCAGCTGCTGTACTTCGCTTGGATGCTGTGACGACGTATACACTTCTAGCCCGCCATCGTCACAAGGCACGACATAAGACACTTGGCCTTCGAGATAAAAGTGTTCTTGCCCGCGCATATGAATATGACCTTCAATGCGAATCGGTGAATTCTCAAGTGCAGTCGCCGCGTCACCACGCTTCATAAAATGACTCGGACGCACAAATAACTCTTGCTCTAACGCTTTATCAATACTAAGTACCGCTGGCAATGGCTCATACTCCACCACTGCCTTTGTAGCCGCTTTTTTGGCAGCGCGATGACTACTCGCTACTACTACGAATAACGTCTGACCCACATACTCTGTGATGTCATCCACCATCAGTGGCTCACCGTCGAACACCGCACCGATATCCGTCTGCGCAGGTAAGTCTTCAAAACTTAGGACATCTACCACTCCATCAGCTTCTCTGACAGCGCTCAAATCCATACTCAGGACACGTGCATGAGCATGGCTGCTCTTACCGACTGCTAGATGTAGCGTACCTTGTGGTTTTGCAATATCATCTACATAAGTCGCCGTCCCCATCACATGACTGATCGCACTATCATGCTTGGCCGAGGTACCAATTTTGTTTTTTGGCGGACGCACACGGCGGATACTATAACTATCAAATAAGGACGAATGATGGCTCATGGCGGATCTCTTTTATTAGGACGCTTTAATTAATGCTCTTTTGTTCTTGGCAAATATAACGATAAGGCGGTATTAGCAATTTACAACTCTGCTAATTAAGCGGTCTCGGTCTGTCTACCTGCTACCAACTGCTTGCCGCACTTTACCAGTAGACGCTTTACCACATGTGAGCGATATTCACGGCTAGCTCTAACATCAGTCATAGGCGTAACGTCTGCAGACAAGACTTGTGCGACCTTCTCAAAACTCGCAACTTCAGCAGCTTGCCCAATGAGCGCTTGCTGACAGGTTGTGGCTAATAACGGTATGGCAGCCATGCCGCCAAGTCCAAGCTTTGCATTCTCTATCATCATGCCATCTGCTGATACATCGATTCGCGCAGCCAATAGACACGCAGAAATATCATCTTCGTAGCGTTTGCTAATTTTATGAATAAATAAGTGCTGATTGTCATGCATCAGAGGAATATGGATAGCGACTACGTAACTACCTGCTTGCAGTTTGGTCTTTTTATAATCTAAGAAAAATTCTGATAAAGGTATGATCTCATCCGTATAAATCTCATTGCTATTATCTAAATCGTTACCTGACTCTTCATGATTAGGCGCGCAATGACGCAGATGAATTGACGCATCTAACGCTAATAAAATCGGTGGTAAATCACCAATTGGAGAAGCGTTGGCTATATTGCCGCCGATGGTGCCCATATTACGGATTTGCGGAGAAGCAATACGCTCAAATACTTGCGCGAAGCTTGGAAAATACTGCTCAAGCACAGGCAACATTTGCTGATAGCTCATGCCAGCACCCAGTACTAGTGTTTGGTTAGAAGCTTGCTCGTTATCCGACTCTTCATTGCTTGAGTCAGACTTGGCGTCAAATAGTGACCATGACTTTAGTGACTCAACACCTGAAAGCTGGATAATGACCTCGTGATCAACCAAATGCTGGGTTACACTCAATCCCAAATCCGTACCGCCTGCCCAAATCGTAGCCTGCGGATAGGCCGCTAATACTTGATTAAGCTCATCTAGTGACTTGGGCATATATAATTGTCGCCCAGCATCACTGATTGCAGGTGCAATATCATTCGACTCTGCATTGTTTAATTTAGCTTCAGCTGGCACGTTTTTAGAGACTACTGACTCTTTTGTACTACGCATCGCATCTGTCGCTAGGCTGATCGTCAGGTCTTTCACCGCTGAATGCTCCGCCTCTCTCTGCTGACCGATATCGCTCATCAATAGGCCTGCCTCGATAATTGGCCTGTACCCTGTACAACGACATAGGTTGCCAGATATTGAAGCAACCACTTCATCGTAACTTAATTGCTTGGTATCCTTCTGACTTGCTGCTTCTTGACTTGTCTGCATACGATTGTTTTCGTAAACACAAGCCAGCGACATCACAAACCCAGGCGTGCAAAAACCGCACTGTGATCCGTGACATTCAACCATCGCTTGCTGCGCCGGATGCAGCAAAGCACGTTCTGGATGATGTTCTGGATTATCTGCTAAATAAGAAGCCGTCATAAGATGATGACCATTCATAAGCGACACTAGCGTAATGCAGGAGTTGACTGTATAGAACGGTGGCGTAGCATTTTTTTCGCCGCCATTTTCATCATTAAGCGTTGGCTGACTAGCGTTAGGCAGGCGCTGAACCATCACAGTACAGGCTCCGCAATCACCACTACCACAGCCTTCCTTCGTATCCGTTTGGCCTTCATGCAATCGTAGATACTCAAGCACCGTCGTATTAGGGTTAAGCTGGGTTAGCTCATGGCGTTTCCCATTTAAGTAAAAACTAATCATAGCAAGACTCGGCTAAAATAAAATAATGAAGATAAGCATAAGGCTTAAGGAATTTGACGGCTTAAATGCTGAACGTAAGCACTTGGTTTACATCATGCTGCAACCTTTTAAGTACGGTTATTCTGTTTTATTTGCTAATACATTCTTAAGAGATAAAAAAATCAGCACAGCGCACTTTTTATATCAGGTAAATCGGTTGCAAATATCAGCAAGCATCGAACAATTTTGTTAGAAAACTCGTACTATAGGATACTTGACTATTTGGTCAGCTTTCAACATATTATCACTATTCTTATTTATAACACAACCCGTTAAAATGCCTATAGATACTATCGAACAGTTAGCAAATAATTGGTGAATAACTTAAATCTAAGGGAATATCTATACGGTTTGTAGATTTTATTCATTACTCAGCCACTCAAAACCAGACACTGTTTTTATAAATATTTCTAATTTTATACATAGTGAATAATAAAGCTGAGCGTTAGATAAGCCGTACTCCAAACAGTGAGATAGCTTGCATAATAGCTTGCGTAAAAACAGTGTCAAATACATATATCGCCTTTAAACTGCTATGAGCAGCTGATTTTTATATATAATGTCTGCAAATAAGCCCGATTCTTCACTACTATTATTTCTAATGATGGATAATCGTGACATATCGTTGGGCTAGCATCGTTTTTGAGATATTACTATGAAGTCATTTGCCTTTACCTATTTGCTAGTGGCAACGATGTTGTTAGGAGGTTGTCAATCGTTTCAATTCGTTGACAGTCCTATCCCCGTGAAGCCCGCCCCTATTAAGCTTGTTACTCCATAAAAATCCTAGCACTTAATAGAACTTACCGCTCAATAAAAATTGGCACAAAAAAAGCAGACATCAATAATGTCTGCTTTTTTATTCGATTGCTCTGTCGGTTCTAGCTGCTTTTATAGCTTAGCATCAGCTGGTTGATGCTTAATAATCGTTTTGGCTAGATGATCACCAAACCAAATAGCAGTATCAATATCGCCCGAACCTGGTGTCTCTTCAGGTGGGCCATCAAGCGACTGAGTCATCAAACCCAAAAAGCTAGACAGACGGTTTAAGTCGTGAGCCTCATGACCTGTCGGCATCAATGGCAGACCAATCCAATTCATACCATGTTGCATCGCATATAGAGAAATCTGCTGCAATACAGCAAGTTTATCACCGCTCAGGCCGCCCGAATTGGCAAACGCTGCTGCCCATTTACCTTCCCATTTACGATGATACCAACGCTTGGATGTCTCATCCATAAAAGTCTTAAATTCAGCCGTCACACTGCCCATATACACCGCACTACCAAAAACCAGCAAATCTGCCTGATCTAAATAATCCCAATCAACATCATACACATCGACAGCCTTGGCTTGCGCTTCTGGCAATTGCTGATGCGCACCTTGTACTATCGCCTCAGCGACACGCTTGGTATGACCATAATTACTATGGAAAATAACGGCGATTGAGACATTAGGCGCGTTATCAGTAGATGTAGAGGTGTTAGACGATTTAGCAGGTGTATTCATACGTACTCTAATAATAAATAATTGGTTGAATAATAAAACTTATAAAATATTGGATACTTAGCCACAGTCGATAGCTAGTGACTTCACTTTCACGATAAATGCTTATCGATAGCTCAAGCTCTTAAGCTTTCAGGCGATATAACAGAATCAAGCAACGCTTCTTTGAGTCAATTTAACTGGCAGAAATATCAATGTTGATGGAGCAATCGCATAGTCTTTAATTACACTGTCTTTAACTGCACAGTCTTTAATTACATAGTCTCTATACGGCAGCATATACATACCGGTATATATGCGATGAACTTCATTGAATTCAAGCCCATTGTATCAGACGTACTTTTGTTTTTAAGTTATTTATTAAAGTCCGACTAATCAGAGCACATATATTTTTAATATATTTTGTATAAATGGATAAGTCGCATTAACTGATAATATGACATAAAAAATTCCTGATACCTGATAAACCTATAATTATCAGCACTATAGATAACTATTGATATAAGGTCATATACACAGCGGTTTATTTATTCCATATCATCATATACTAATTCTACTTTTTCTAACCACTTCGTATTTACATTGATAACAATAGGATTATGATGTAGCGCTTCTTACTGCTTAACCAAATCAATCGAATTAACAGAAATACAGTTTCCAATTCTGCAAACCTGCGCAACTATACTCATATAAATTCTTATAAAAATGATATCTGATAACATCATCGGATAAGGAAGCTATTACCTTGACTACTCTCGTTCAACCTGTAAATGACACAAAAGATCCTATCATCAGAGATGATTTGGCCTTAAATGCACCACAAAAATCCTTGATTATGGGTGGTGGCATCGTAGGATTGATGGTGCTTGCGTACCTACTGGTCACTCAACATATCTCTCAATCATTGCTACTTGGCACAGGTCTTTTGTTAGGTTATACCCTTTTTCATGCCCGCTTTGGCTTTACCTCTGCTTTTAGACGTATGATGGCAGTGGGCAACGGTCAAGCGATGCGCTCTCACATGCTAATGTTGGCGGTTGCTGTCACGCTGTTTGCGCCAATCCTTGCTTATGGCACGACGCTATTTGGCGGTCCTGTAGCAGGTTATGTCGCGCCATTAGGGGTCAGTCTAGTTGTAGGCGCATTTGTATTTGGTATCGGCATGCAACTTGGTGGCGGCTGTGCCTCTGGTACGCTCTATGCAGTAGGCGGTGGACGCTCTGTTATGTTCATCACCTTTATCTTCTTCATAGTGGGCGCCACGATTGGTGCTTATCACTTGCCATTCTGGACAGAAGAAATGCCCGCTTATGCGCCTTTCTCTTTGGCAACCTCTACAGGTCTTGGCTATACAGGGGCGTGGCTGGTGTCGCTGGCAATATTCGGCATTATCGCATGGGTGACGTTAGTCGTTGAGAAAAAAAGAAACGCACCGAAGATGGCGCCCGTGCCTTCTGAGTCTGGTTGGAAACGAATCTTTCGTGGTTCTTGGCCGCTATTTGCTGCCGCAATCGTTTTGGCTTTACTTAACGGTCTGACATTACTTACACGTGGTCAACCGTGGGGCATTACGTCAGCATTCACATTGTGGGGCTCTAAAATTGCAAGCGGCTTTGGCATGGATGTGGCTAGCTGGGGCTATTGGCAAGGGGCTAATGCAGCGGCGCTTGAGGCTTCTATATTTGCAGATTCGACCACTGTATTAAATATCGGCATTATCATTGGCGCGTTTATCGCCTCTGCTGCGGGTGGCTTGTTCAAGTTTACTAAAATTACTGCCGGTAACTTTGCAGCATCGGTTATCGGCGGGTTGATGATGGGGTATGGCGCCCGTCTCGCGTTCGGTTGTAATATCGGTGCTTACTTTGGTGGTATCGCTTCTTTTAGCCTACATGGTTATATCTGGGGCATACTGGCAATGGCAGGTACGTTCTTGGCACTGTATTTACGTCCTCTATTTGGCCTATCAGTGCCGAAATCTAGCGACTCCGTTTGTTAATACAAATTTGGTGGTGTGTCAGAAAGTATGCTGAGGAGATAAAAGGAGGGTGACAGCCAAAGCAAGATGATATATTTAAGGTTATGAAGACACAAATAGATATCAGCTGCCCCGACTGTCACAGTCCCAGTTTAAAGAAAAATGGCATAAAAAGCTATGGTAAGCAAAACTACCAGTGTAAGGACTGCAAACGTCAATTCATTGGTGATCATGCTTTAACCTACCAAGGTTGTCACTCCCAAATAGAAGATAAAATACGGCTAATGACGGTTCATGGTTGCGGTGTTAGAGACATAGCGGTTATGGCCTCAGTCAGTATTGGAAAAGTGCTTAGTACCATAGGTTCATCTGTTTATAAGATCGCGCCTAAGAAGCGCTACTATGAACGCTTAGAGGTTGATGAATTCTGGACTTACGTGTATCGCAAAAAGCGTAAAGTTTGGCTTATTTATGCTTATGACCGTGCTACCAATGAGATTGTTGCTTATGTTTGGGGCAGACGTGACTTAAAAACGGCTAAGAAGTTAAGAGCGCGTCTTAAGCAGCTTACAGTCAGCTATGAATCGATTAGCATGGATAACTGGGACAGTTTTATAACCGCCTTTAAACTTGATCACAAACGAGTTGGCAAATCTCATACGGTAGGCATTGAAGGTAATAACTGCCGTTTTAGACACCGATTGCGTCGGGCGGTTAGAAAAACCTGTTGTTTCTCTAAGAAGCTTGATAATCACTTTAAGGTGTTTGATTTGGTGTTCTTTTATGTCAATTATGGCTACGTCTAATGCCAGCATACTTTTTAGAACACCACCCAAATTTCGTGTTAATACAGACCTTGTATTAATACAAATGTAGCACTCAAATAAAAAACAGCAGAATAATCTGCTGTTTTTTTATTGTTTATCACTTTGTTTCCACTACTCATTATTATATAGTTAAAGAAATCTAAAACAGCTACAAGGCAGCCGACCGTAGATTGTACATATAGTACCTCTAGGGAGGGTAACACCGTAGCGGTTTAGTAGTTCGCTGACTATAAAGCTGCTAACGACGGACGATGACTAGTGCCATCCGACCCGTGGCAGGCTGGTGCATATGAGTCTGACGGCGATACGAGTAATAGTGAGTATTTGCGTAACTACAGTCAACAGGTAAATCATTCACAACTATAGCACCGGCAGCTTCTAACTGCATGGCAGCAAGCTTCGGTAAATCCAGCTTTATTTTGTCATCATAAGACGATATAGAAAATAGCGACACAAAGTTATCGATATGGGCCTGTGATAACGTCTGATTGGCTATACACCCAGCCAATAGCTTATCGCGAACGTCTGTATTTACTTCATAGTTTTCCTGACTGATACACACTCCTATCCAAGCTTGTATAGGGCCTGAATCAGTAAAGCGGTTGACAGTCTCTTGTATCACACCACAGGCCAATCCTTGCCAGCCTGCATGAATCGCTGCGATTTTGCCACTGGTGGGCTGATATAAGACAATCGGTACACAGTCTGCCGTCATGATTGCCAGACCGCGACCACTTTGTTGACTGACCATCGCATCAGCAGACATTGGCGCCATATTCAACGTAGTAGCATCGACATCATGAATACGTTTACCATGAACCTGACTGACCCAATGTAAGCGATTAATAGCCGCATGCTGCTCGTTCTGTGCAGACTTACCTGTCAGCTGCTCATTGATAGCAGCCAATAGACTCATGCGGTTATCTAATACTTGCAGTGCATTATCATTGACATGAAGGCCTAAATTCAGCTCGCCATAATTTGACTGACCCTCAAACCCTGTACGCTGGTTTTTAGCAGCAGAGTCATCAATATCATCATGCGCAAAAGCAGCTGTCTGAAAAACAGCCACATCATCAATTTGCGCAATCATTGTCATTGGGAACGTGTTCGTCATGGCTGCTCGCTCTCACCTCTCATCTAGTAAACGTTAGCGTTTACTCTTCATAATAACCGTCGCTTAGTACGGCCATCAGTTTTTGCATATCTTCAGGTAGTGGCGTCGTGACTTCAATGTCCTCACCTGTCGTCGGATGCACGAATCCTAACGTATAGGCATGCAGTGCTTGGCGTGGGAAATTATTAATAGCTTGGCGCTGAGCTTCTGTCAATCCAGAGCGCAACTGACGACGTCCACCATAGACACGATCACCGACTAATGGATAAGTAATATGACTTAGATGCACACGAATTTGATGCGTACGTCCAGTCTCAAGCCCCACATCTAGTAGACAGTAGTTTTCGTTCAATGGTGTGACATTTAGTAGATGCGTTACCGCTTCGCGGCCAGCGGTCATCACCGTCATTTTAGTACGCTGATTGCGATGTCGGCCAATCGGCGCATCGATACGACGATGACGAGATAAGCTTGCTTGGTCCCCTGCTACGACACATTTATAGTGACGATAAACAGACTTGTCTTTTAGTTGTTCCATCAGTGCCATCTGAGCAGGTTTGGTTTTGCCAATCAATAGCAATCCAGAGGTGTCTTTATCAATACGGTGTACGAGACCTGCACGCGGTAAATGATGCTGCTGAGGATAATGATATAGCAATGCATTGACCAAGGTGCCGTTTTGATTACCCGCGCCTGGATGAACCACCATACCGACAGGTTTATTGATTACCAATACGTCATCATCTTCATAGACAACATCGATATCTATGTTTTCTGGTTGGTCTTCGCCATGCTGCTGTAACGTCGTTGATAGATGCAATACGTCATCTGCTTTGACACGGACTTTCGGTTTTTGAACACTGCCGTTATAAAGCAGACTGCCGTCAGTAATCCAGTTCTGAAGTTGTACACGCGAAAAGTCTGAAAACGCTTGTGATGCGACCTTATCAATACGCAGACCAGCTTGATCTTCTGTGACCACATGCGTCATATCTACAATCACTGGTACAGCTTGACCCGCTACTGGGGCTTCATCGTCGTCACCGTCCATGTCGCTGTCATCAATATCATTATCATCAATGTCGCTATCGTTCAGATCATTACCATCATCGATGAGCAACTCTTCATTATCAAGCGCATCATCATGCACTTGATCACTCATGATTGGTTGATTATCAGGTAGCTCATTATTGTTCAAAACATCATTTGGCATTGGTGACTCTTGTGCTGATGAATCAGTATCTAGCGATTGATTCGGTGATAAATTGGTAGTCATGGCATCATTATTCATAGCGGATTGATACATTGATACATGGCAAAGTCCCTGACAGTGTTTTGTGAGGTGACTTCGAAGATAGTATTATAAATAGCAGTATAAAAAATTGTCGTTTTTTGATTATCGTCATTTACCTATAAATAGCAGATAACAATCTTCAAGGTACAAAAAAGCGGAGACAATATCGCTCTAGTGTATCATGTCACACGCATAAGCCCTATAGAAGCTGCATGCTATCTGATAATTTTTGAGCATACCTTTGGGCTGTAAGATGCATCGCTTAACTCTCTAGAACATGACATTGCTGTAATTTACTGTATATTTACTCATGCTAGCGACATTCGATATCGCTCGTGACAGCCGCTCATGTTAAACTGCCTATACAATATAGATGGCGAAAAAATAGACGTAGCAAATGTTATTCTATAAAGTATAGCCATGTTTTGCTGTATGCTATGGCACTGTATGCGAATGCCGTATTTAGATACAGTTTGAAAATAGCATTGGGTTTTGTTGACCGTGTTTGCCATTTAAACCGTTTAATTATGGTTAAATGCATGTGGTCTATGACTGGCTTACTATAAAAGCGCTATGTATCAGGCCCAATCTATCATTACAATACGTCATAACAAAAACTGCATTCGATAAAAAATTTTTGCTAGTGGATCGCTGACTATTTAGCGTCGTTTTTTATCACTAACCTTTTATATAGCATAATAGCGCCGCTGCTATTATGCGTCTTGTGTCGGAGAAGAAGTATGCAAGCTGTTGGCAATACGTTTATCAAACTGTCCTCAATAACCCTACTGGCGCTTAGCGTCAATCTAGTGGGTTGCCAGACTTTCAAAAATCTAACTGGCGCCAAAGATGGTGAGGCAGTAGAAACAGCTGAAAAATCAGAGCAAGGATATTATAACGAGGCCGTCAATCAGATTGACAAAGGTCACTATATCCAAGGTATCGAAGAGCTGACCAATCTACGCACATTCTACCCAACCGGACAGTACGCTGAGCAAGCCTTGCTTGACATGATGTATGCACAATACGAAGGCGACAAGTATGAAATGGCGGCAGCAAGTGCTGAGCAGTTCATCCGCCTGTATCCGTCTAACCCACAAGTCAGCTACGCCTACTATGTGCGCGGCGTTGCCAATATGGAAGGTTCATCTGAAAGCCTAAAGCTATTTAAACTGAACCAAGCTGAGCGTGATACCGCGTATTTGCGTATTGCCTTTGCCAACTTCCAAGAGCTTATCAATAAATATCCAAACAGCCCGTATGCACCAGATGCCGCTCAACGTATGACGTTCATCTACAATCAGTTTGCTGAGAGCGAAATGAGCGCAGCCAACTGGTATATCGAGCGTGAAGCTTATGTAGCAGCGGTTAACCGTGCCAAATGGGTATTCCAGTACTACCCGCTGAGTGAGTCAACCCCAGATGCTCTTGCGGTACTAGCTTATAGCCATGAAAAACTGGGTCTAACCGATTTGGCCAATGAGTACAAAACGCTGTTGCAGATCAACTACCCAGAAATGCTAACTAGCAATGGTAGTGTGAAATTAAGCACCAAACGTGACCGTACTTGGCTCAACAAGATCACCTTTGGCAAGCTTGGTCGTTCGAACACGACTGACAAATCAGTCGCATCTGGCGAGTATAACGGCGCAACTAAGACACAAATGATTCGTAATGCGGCTCAGTTGAGACTAGCAGGGACTAACACGACGCCTGCTAATACTCCAGTCGCCAATAATGCTGCTGCACGTAATGGTATTAGCGTAGGCTTAGGTCTACCTGAAGCGTCAGCTGAGCGCGTAACCAGTCAATCAAGCACTGGCTCAACTGCAAGAGAAGCCAACGTCGATCCCCTAAATACCAATCCGACACGTCGCACTACGCTAAATGACGACAGTGTGAGTGATATGGATAATAATTGATTACGTTAAGTCTCTTCTTAGCTTAGCCTAGCTAACACAGTCTGTATTCATTGATAATAAGGTCAACATTATGTTGGCCTTATTTTTCTAGCAGTACCTTATTACCTCTGCCCCAATATAATCGACCTATGGTAAACTGTTTTTTGTATGAGCATTCCTAACCATATTCTTGAACAATTAAATAGCCAAGCTGACCTGATCAGCATCATTGGCAAACACACCACGCTTAAACGGGCTGGTAGTGAATATAAAGGCTGCTGCCCTTTTCATGGTGAAAAATCGCCTTCCTTTTATGTCAATCCACAAAAAAACATCTATCACTGCTTTGGCTGTAGCGTCGGTGGCAATGCCATCAGTTTTTTGCGTGATTATGAAAATTTGACATTTATTGAAGCTGTTAATGAACTATCAAAGCAAACAGGCATTGAAGTACCGAAAGAAGAACAGCAAAACGTTAGTTATCAACGTCGCGCACCCAAACCTATTGCACCGCCACCAGTTCACAATGTGCCTAGCCCAACTGTAGAACATAGCAAAGTAAGCCAAGACGGTACAAATAAAGACAATCATCAAAATAATCGTCAAGGCATTTATCAAGACAGTCATCAAAATAATGTCGTCCAAAGTGACCAAAATTACATCGATCAGCCCAGTTATGATGACAATCAGGGCTATGAGAACTTTCCACCATTAGAGGCGTATGATTCAGCCTCCTACTCGATGGACTCGTATTCCTCAGAGCCGTATACGCCAAACCATGCAGATGACAGTGGCTATCCACCAGCATGGCTGACAGATACGAATACTGGCGCTGGTATGCAGGACGCTCATGGCATTGAGCAAAGCGATGATAAAGATGGCAACCTATATGAGCTGCTAGAGCAAATCCAGCAGTTCTATCAGCACAATCTGATCACGCACCCCCATGCCAAGCACTACTTTTTATCGCGCGGTATCACTGAAGACATCTTTGAGACCTTTGGTCTTGGCTATGCGCCATTTGGTTGGCAGCATCTTGAGCATCAATTTCCGCAGGATATTGAAGGACTAAAAGCCTTAGGATTGGTACGTCAGTCAGAGTCTGGCCGCGACTACGATCTATTGCGAGACCGAGTCATCTTCCCAATTCGTGATAACCAAGGCCGCACTATTGGTTTCGGCGGTCGATCGCTTGATGACGAAGTAAAGCCTAAATATATCAACTCCTCAGACTCACCCGTCTTTCATAAGCAGCATGTACTATACGGCTATTATGAATCACGTCAGCAGCGCGCAGATAGCTGGCTAGTGGTCGAAGGCTATATGGATGTGATCGCTCTTTATCAAGCAGGTATCTATGGGGCAATCGCCTCGATGGGTACAGCGATTAATGAAAGCCAAATATCGCGTCTACTGACACTCAATCCAACGCTTACTTTGAGCTTTGATGGAGATAGCGCAGGACAAAAAGCCGCTTGGCGTACACTTGAAGTTGCGCTGCCTGTACTGGCCGATGACAAAGAGCTGCGGTTTTTAACCCTGCCTAACAATCATGATCCTGATACTTTTATTAAGAGTCAGGGCAGCGATGCCATGCGTGAGCAAATCGCTAATGCCATGCCGCTATCACAGTATATTTTTGCATACTTAAGTGAGCGTTATGATTTGAGTTTGGCTGAGGGTAAAGCCAAGCTCATGTCGCAAGTACGCTCATTGACCACGGCCTTGCCTAAAGGCAGTAGCTTTCGCTATTTGCTGAACAATGATGTCTATCAAAAGCTTGGCGGTAAACGCAGTCAGAATGTCGAGGCCAAAGATGCGCTGCTAGATTTTGATGGTGATATGACCATCAGTCAGCAATTGCAGCTTTGTTTTTTGTTTCAGCCGCGCGCGTTAATCGATGACCCTATTGAATCGATTTGGCAACAGTCAGGAATTAATGGCTTACACCTACCTGCGCATATCAAACAAAAAGCTTCACCCGATACACTGCGTCCGCTTGCGTGGGAAGACTTGCAAGATGCTGCTCTGCTAGACATCGTAAGCACTATCAAGCGCTGTCTTAATTACCTACCAAAAGACGTCAATGCAGCGGCGCATTTTATCTTATCAAACGTAAGACCTGCGACTCAAGATATGCTTAGCCGTAATTGGGGCGGCTTCTACAAAGCGCTAACTGCGCGCAATATTTTGGGGCTTGATGGCTTAATCGAAGAGCTAGTCAGCCAGCTGCTTGAGCGCAACATGAAGAAAAAAATACAAGAGCTGATACAGAACCCAGATCATATTAAGCTTGCGATCGTCCGTAAACAAACCCAATTATTGAATGATTGGCTACGCGCACAGCAGGCAGAGCAATCGGCACAGATGGTCACTGTGCAGTCTTAATGTTTAATTTCAAATGTTGACCCTTTAAAAGTCTAGCAGCTGCCCCCACTACTAATGATTATGCCCAGTAGCATGAGTCGCTCCTAAATCATTTAGCTGATGGCAAATAATCAGTAAAAAACGGTCGGTAGCTATCACTAGCTCGTGCTTGACGACTGTGGTCTGTGTTAAACTGTGTCGCTGTATATTGACAGCACTGCTTGGTGAATGATTGTGAGCATGCATCGTTAAGCACAAATTTTAGGTATTATTTTTACGTATCAGCTTTTAGATACTATTTTTGAGTATTAAATTTTAAGTACTATATTTTTTTAGGTACTGTATTGAAGTCTTTTTAGCTTTTCTAATTTTTAGCTGTTTATCAGCATTGTTATTGTAGTGTTTTGAGCCTTTATTCATATCAACTCATTTTTGATATTATTGACAACCTCTACGCCATATTTTGATCAATCGATTGATAAGATCAACGCAAAGAGCGAGCGATAGCGAGTCACAATATAAAAATGTCCGATGCAAGTAAGCGAGTATTTATGAACGATAAGTCAGTTTCTAAGTCCACATCTCAACTGGCCACCTTAATCCAAATGGGCAAAGAGCAAGGGTATCTTACCTACGCTGAGGTGAATGACCAGCTGCCCGACTCTATTACCGAAAGCGATCAGATCGAAGACATTGTGCAAATGCTGACCGATGTCGGTATCAAAATCTTTGAATCAGCTCCTGATGCCGATGACATCTTGATGAACGATGATTCAAGTGATGATGATATGGCAGCAGATGAGGCAGCGGCAGTACTCGCCTCTGTTGAAACTGAGCCTGGTCGTACCACTGATCCTGTACGTATGTATATGCGTGAAATGGGTACGGTTGACCTACTAACTCGCGAAGGTGAGATTGCCATTGCTAAGCGTATCGAAGAAGGTATTCGTGATGTACAGCATGCCATGTCTTACTGGCCTGGTACCGTACAGTTTGTCCTTGACGAGTATCAAAAAGTCCAAGACGGCGAAAAAAAGCTATCTGACGTCATCACTGGTTTCTTAGACCCTGAGACCGAAGAAGACAAAATCGCAGCTCAAGAAGCAAAGGAAGCGGCGAAAGAAGAGCGTGAACGCATCAAAGAAGAAAAAGAAAACCCACCGGTTATCAAAGCTAAGGTCAATGCGAAAGCAGCCGCGCTTGATAATGACGACGAAGATGAAGATGACGTTGAAGACGAAGCTGAAGAAGAAACCAGCGGTCTTGATCCAGAAGAAGTTCGTTTACGCCTAGAAGAGATCGAGCATCTATTTATTAAAGCCAAGCAAGCATTGCTTGATTATGGCCGTGGTAGCGTACAGGCTGATACCGCGTATGCCCTACTTGCTGAACGCTTTATGATGTTAAAGCTAAACAACCGCTTGTCAGATCAAGTCATGGCTATCATGCATGACGTCTATGATGACGTGCGTAAGCAAGAGCGTCAGATCATGCGTTTGGTGATTCGCCGTGGTCGTATGCCGCGTGAAGAGTTCCGTAAGACCTTCCCTAGCAATGAAACCAACGTTGATTGGTTGATTGAACGTATCAAAGGTAAGCCTGCATTTGCTGGTACGCTAGAAAAAGTCACTGATGACGTTATTTTATTACAACGTCGTATCCGTGATTACGAGCAGCAGCTCGACATGAAAATCCACGATATGAAAGATGTGGCACGTCGCATGGCTGTTGGTGAAGCAAAAGCTCGCCGCGCGAAAAAAGAAATGGTTGAAGCTAACCTACGTCTGGTTATCTCTATCGCCAAAAAATATACCAATCGTGGTCTACAGTTCTTGGATCTTATCCAAGAAGGTAACATCGGTCTGATGAAAGCCGTTGATAAGTTTGAATATCGCCGTGGTTATAAGTTCTCGACCTATGCCACATGGTGGATTCGTCAGGCGATTACCCGCTCTATTGCTGACCAAGCGCGCACCATTCGTATTCCTGTGCATATGATTGAGACCATCAACAAAATCAACCGTGTCTCACGTCAATTGCTACAAGAAATGGGGCGCGAGCCAACACCTGAGGAATTAGGCGAACGCTTAGAGATGGACGAAGTTAAAGTCCGTAAAGTACTGAAAATTGCCAAAGAACCTATCTCTATGGAAACTCCGATCGGTGATGATGAAGATTCGCACCTAGGTGATTTTATCGAAGATGGTACGATCTCAAGCCCTGTCGATGATGCGACTGCTGCTGGTCTGCAAGAAGCGACTCGTGATGTACTCGGCAACCTGACTGAACGTGAAGCGCGTGTCCTAAAAATGCGTTTCGGTATCGATATGCCAACCGATCATACTCTAGAAGAAGTCGGTAAACAGTTCGATGTAACGCGTGAGCGTATTCGTCAGATTGAGGCGAAAGCATTGCGTAAATTGCGTCATCCATCACGTTCTGAACACTTGCGCTCTTTCCTTGAAAATGACTAAATTTTCAGAAAAATATTGAGCCTAGCTAATAGGCTTTTGATAATCGTTAAAAATAAAAAAGCTGAGTATATCTCAGCTTTTTTTGTGCCTGCTTTTTTAGTTATAGAATTTATTAATCAATGTGCTTATTAATCACTGTGTTTATTAATTGCAATTTTTTTAATTGCAAAGCTGTTTAATTATAAAGATCCTTAATTACCAAGTTTCCTAGTCATAAATCCCTTTAATCCGAGAGCTCCTCGTTCAATATACACCCCTATTTACTTTACCTTCTACTATCTTCTCTTATTCAAAATTATCAAATTATAGATAGACACACTCTTTCAAAAATCACTTTATAGTTGACACTGTCAACCTTATTCTATATAGTTGCTTCTATCAACTATATCAAAGAGTTTTTATGTTTAACAATTCATTGAGCGAAACACTACATCAATTGATGCATACCTATACCAACCTGCTGCTAGAAGGCATTCGTCAGCAAGGTGTGGAGTTGTCCGTGACCAATATCAGAACCTTAAAAGGTGTTTGTTATAACCCAAATAGCACTGCGCTATCTATCTCTAAACACATGCAGCGAGACAAAGCTCAAATCACCCGCGCCTTAAATGACCTATTGGCGGCTGAGCTAATATTAAAGACAGACAACCCGCTTGATGGTCGCAGCCAATTACTACAACTGACTCCTAAAGGCGAAGAGGTTATGACAAAGCTTGATGCAGCAGAAGAATGGACAAGACAGCAATTAACGAAAGATTTAAGCCTCGTAGAGCTTGCGTTATTTTTCCGTGTCAGTCGCACCATGATAGACAACGTTAGCAGCAGCAAGACTACCGATAAATAAGTAAGGACAGATCCATATGAATCACATAATAAATCAAAAACCAGTACGCGAAATCATGACCGTTGCTCACAAGCAAATGATTACTCCGCACTACATCCGTATATACCTCACAGGCCAAGCAGATACTATTGCCAATATCGCGACTATGACAGTCGGCGCAAATAACAAAGTACTTATTCCTGTCGATAAAGCTCAGTCAATTGACCTAAATGACAATACTACATTCGTTGTCCGCACTTATACTCATCGCGGCGCCGATGTGGCAAAACAACAGATCTGGATTGATTTTGTCGCTCATGGTGATGAGGCGCCTGCTTCAGGTTGGGCTACTCATGCTGAGGTTGGCGACGAGATTGGTATCTTAATGAAGCCTAAAACCAAAGCGCTTTGTCCTGATGCAGATAATTTTCTACTGATTGGCGATGCCACAGCGATACCTGTGCTCGGCTCAATACTAGAAACCTTGCCTGCCAGCGCGACTGGTCAATGCATCATCGAAGTACACGGTGTAGAAGATGAACAAAAGTTGTCGACAGCAGCCAATATCACCATGACATGGTTACATAACCCAGATCCAACACAAGGCAGCCAATTAATCGACACAGTAAAATCTCTCGATTTGCCAACTGAAGAGCAGAGCCGTTTTGCTTATATCGCTAGCGAACTCTCATCTGTCAAAGCGCTACGCCATTACCTAAAGGTCGAGCAACAGTGGTCTAAGGATGAGCTATATGCCTTTTCTTACTGGAAAGCAGGTGTTGCAGAAGATCAATCTGTAAGCGATCGACAGGCAGAAAAAAACACCGACTAACTAATCGCTCTTTATGATGATAGGAAAATAACGATGGCTCCAAATACTATGCCGGCAAATACCGAGACCCTGCTCATTGATGGCAATAAAAATAGTGGTGCTAAGAATGATGGCATTAAAAAAACACCGTTGCTCTATAAAGTGTTATTAATACTTGCCTTAATGACTGTCATAGGTGGTCTCTTAACAGGTGTGATGACCTATATGAATATCGGATATTCCGATACATTTTTTATAGACTGGTCTAGAGCGCTACTTGCAGCGTATGCGATTATGCCGATTGGCTTTTTACTGATGGGTCTGGTCACAAAATACATTAATCACAAGCTACCTAATACCAAAGCGTACAAGCGCAATCTCATTACAGGTATATTAATGGCTTGTATAATGGAGTCTATGTTGGCCTTTAGTACTGCCTCAAAGACGATTGGTTTTGCCAATCAAACAGCATTTTTGAATGGCTGGTTAGAAGGATTTCTAGTTGCATTACCAGTAGGATTGACGTTAATGGTCATTGTTTCTATGACTATTAAACCAAAAATTGAGGCATTTCTAAAAAGCTAAGATATCACAACTATGCTTATTAGGTTTTTCGGTACTCTACCGCGATGCTAACTAAATTAATAAAAAAGCTTAATAAAATTTAAGAACATAAAGCATCAAGGGCGTGTTGAATATTCAACACGCCCTTGTCATATCAGAAGCTTTCTAATACTATTTTACTGCTGGTTTGGCAAAGAACTGACGTGGATTTAATAAGTCAGGCGTAACAACGTTTAGTATTAAATACGGTTTGAAAGAGTCTTTTTTTACCCGTCATATATTATTACTATTCGACAATATTCCGATGACTAGACAGTACAACTGTCATAATTAATCTAGTTTTGGCTGTATACTCTACTGTTATAGAAACGTATAGTCAGAATATAAACGCTAGTTATAAGCAGTATCTTACTAGTAGCTGTTTATTTGTATATGGTTGACACATTGGTGGTAGATAGATTCTACACCGCTTTAGTGTTTATACTCATAATGAGTAAACTAAAAACCTAATGTTCCACTCTGACAGTTGTTGATTATTAACTAGGTATCGATATCACACATTTTATGAATACAGAAAACATAATATCTGCACTTAACAACCCCATGCGTCGCCAAATCATAAAGTGGTTGAAAGACAGGTCTAACTTTCCAGCGTCATTACCAGAGCATGCTAATCTGGATGGTGTATGCGTCAGTTACATCCAAGAAAAAGCTGGATTGTCGCAATCAACCATTTCAAATTATATGGGTGTGTTAAAAAAAGCAGGATTGGTTACGTCCGAACGCCATGGACAATGGACGTTTTATCAGCGTCATGAAGCTAACATCGAAGCATTTCTCAATGAAGTTGAAAAAGAGCTGTTGAAGCTTTAAAAATTTCTCATAATCTTTAGAGCTATTTTTCTTTGTTAAAAAACATCTAGATATTTCAATATAACGATTAACTATCTTCATACCGCATCATCCAAACCAGTACTTCTTCCCTTCTAGCTATTCCTTCTCTTCTGCCATCCTATTAGCTTGTAAAAACTTTATCCATAAAAGAATATAGTCTTCTAATCAGGTTTTAATCTGCATAAAAAAAGCCGAGATATACTCAGCTTTATAATATTTATCAATATGACACTATTGATACATAGCTAATTTAATGCGCGCCTAAGCTTTGCTCAGCATCTGGCTTATCATGCACACCGAAATTGTCTATCATCGCCTGGCTCGCCTCGTTCAAACCGATGAGCTCTACCTCAGTGCCTTCACGGCGAAATTTAATAATCACTTTATCTATGGCGGCGACTGCTGTCACGTCCCAAAAATGCGCGCGCGACACGTCAATGACCACGTTAGAGACAGATTCTTTAATATCAAAGGAGTCAATCATACGCTCTGCTGATGAGAAAAATACTTGTCCGTCCACTCGATAATAACGCGTTTGCGCTGCTTCATTCATGTGACTATGCACACTCATATAGCGCTCAATCTTATTGGCAAAGAACAATGCTGACAGCAGCACGCCAATCAATACGCCATAGGCCAAGTTATGCGTTGCGACCACCACAGCAACGGTCGTAATCATGACCACATTACTTTGCAGCGGCTTGGTTTTTAGCTCTTTAAAGGAACCCCAGTTAAAAGTACCGATAGACACCATAATCATTACAGCGACCAATGCGGCCATTGGAATAATCTTTAGCCAATCGCTTAAAAACACCACCATCAATAATAAAAATACTCCTGCCACTAAAGTAGAAAGACGTGTATAACCGCCTGATTTGACGTTGATGATAGACTGCCCAATCATCGCACAGCCTGCCATACCGCCAAAAAAGCTACTAACCACATTGGCAATACCTTGACCTTTGCACTCTTGCGTACGGTCGCCTTTGGTATCAGTTAAATCATCTACGATAGTCATGGTCATCATAGACTCAAGTAAGCCAACTATCGCCAGACTGATAGAGTACGGGAAAATAATAATCAATGTATCTAAGTTCAACGGGATATCAGGTATCAAAAACATCGGCAAGGTATCAGGCAGTTGGCCCATATCATTGATGGTTCGAGCCTCTGCACCTAATAAGATGGCTATAGCCGTGACCAGTACAATACTGACCAATGGCGATGGAATCACTTTACCAATCTTTGGAATATATGGATAGCCATAGATAATGACTAGACCTAGGGCCACAAGACCGTATACGTGTACTAGGTTTGAACCTGCCTGCGGCATCAGCTCAGGAATCTGCGACATAAAAATCAAAATAGCCAAGGCATTGATAAAGCCCAGTACCACAGATTGCGACACATATTTCATCAGATTCCCCAGCTTTAAGAAGCCAAATATAATCTGTATAACACCTGTCAGCACACTGGCTGCTAACAAGTACTGCAATCCATAATCCTTGACCAGCGTCACCATTAGTAGCGCCATCGCACCAGTCGCCGCCGAAATCATCGCTGGACGACCACCAACAAACGCAATCACTACCGCGATACAAAACGAGGCATAGAGCCCTACTTGGGGGTCCACACCGGCAATGATAGAAAATGCAATCGCTTCAGGGATAAGCGCCAAAGCGACGACCATGCCAGCCAAGACATCGCCTCTCACATTGGATAGCCAATGCTCTTTAATTGTATTTAACATATTTAACTCAGTTTTGGAGAACTGCTTTAGTCTGTCAATAAACGAAGTATCTAATCACTATTTAGAAAGCATCTATTTGGAAAGTATCTAAAAAGTAGTTAAAAATCAGCTCACATGAAAAGTTTGACGCATCTCGATCTAGGTACATCTTTATCTAAGTACATCTCTATCTAGGTATTTTGCCCATTGCCTATCAAATGACAAATATAAAAATGTGAACGTTCATAGTTAGCGAGTGATCGTCATAACGTACTTTTAGTGGGGTAATCTTTACGATCCATTAGATATATCGAATAGTGATACAAACGTTAAAGCAGTGCATGCGCACAAGAAAAAGCGTCAGACGCTTTATGAGAGTAATTGCTATAGGAAGCAATCATTACTGAGGAGGGGTACAGCTAGGGTGGCGTATTCATCTCTGTGGTGACAGCTTTTATAGAGTTAAGAAGTGATATTTGGCGTCATTTTAACATACATAAAGTAGATTAATAAAAACATTTCCCTTTTTGCCGAGCATTCAACTCCTTTAGCTATCCCAATTACCGAGCTTAAGTAATCACCTTACTCTTTTGTTTGAATAAATTTATAGCCTTTTGGGCTTTACAGATCTCGATTCTATATTAGAATCACACGAGACATTTAATAGTGTCTACATGTACCCCATCGCTAGGAAACTGACATGATTGTCCGGCAAACACCCAATGCCCTTAAGATATTTTTCACTCTACGTGGATCAATCATTCCAAAAATTTATCCGCAAATTTTGCTGATTACTATTCTTAGTACGCTCATCACGATTATTCAGCACTGGATGCCTGACTCGTTTCCTTATTATGGTATGGCAACGTTTACCTTGCTCGGGATTGCCTTATCGTTGTTTCTTGGGTTTCGAAACAATGCCAGTTATCAGCGTTGGTGGGAAGCGCGCGGACTGTGGGGTCAGCTGGTATATGACTCTCGTAGCTTAACGCGCCAAGTACTGTCTTTTATAGATGAGGACGATGCGACTGCCATAGATGATAGCGAGGATAACAATGCAACTGGACGCGATACTCAGCGAACGATGGTATATCTGACCATTGCGTTTGCCCATGCGGTGCGCCACCGATTGCGTGGTACGCCACCTTGGGCGGATATCGAGCCTTTTGTCGCATCGAGGCATCATGCCCGTATGCACCAAGCGAAAAACGTACCTGATTATATAATGCGCCTGATGGGTAAGCAGCTAAGCGACATTCGGCGTCAGGGACTGGTATCGGAGCAAGTCATACAAAACATGGACGAGCGCCTGACCTCTATGACAATTGTACTGGCAGCTTGCGAGCGCATACATAACACACCACTGCCATTTGCTTACATGCTGCTGGTACATCGCACGACCTATCTGTATTGCATCATGTTGCCTTTTGGCTTGGTGGCATCACTCGGTTGGGCGACCCCGTTGATTTGTGCGGTGATTGCTTATACCTTTTTTGGTTTGGATGCGCTTAGTGAAGAGTTAGAAGAGCCTTTTGGCTTGGCGGCTAACCAATTACCTTTGACTGCCTTATCACGCACTATCGAGATTAACCTGCGAGAAGCATTGGGAGAGACAGATATTCCACCTGATATCACTCCTATCAATGGCTATTTGCAGTAGCTTTTATTAACAGCCATTAACAAAGGCTAATTCACCTATACTGCTTAATAGAACAGACTAAATACAGACTTTACTTGAATAATCGTCCATAGACCACTATAAACAGTGCATATATTCTCTGCCTAATATAGCCATTCCACTATAAAAGTATGACAGTGTTAACCTCGCTTGAAGTATCACATGTACATCTACACTCGGTTGCCTTGTACTACTTTTAAATTGAATCGACTGTGCCACTAATGTCTACACTGAGCCTGTCTCAGCTTTTGGCGTTATGATTTTGGCATGATTTGAGCAGATGTCTAACTAACTGAATGTCTATAGCAGCGATTTTCGAATGCCTTAATGTTAGTTACTTAATTATTTACTGCTAATGACTGATTAACTTTTTTCTATTTACCTATATAAGCGAGGCTCATATCATGAGTGATGATTCAAAAGACAACAACGACAACAATGCAAATAACCCAACCAGCAATCAGCCGTCAGTTAAGGTCACTGACCTGACGCCAAATAAAGGCGCATTGGTAGGCAAAAAGACCGATATTCAAAACCCAGAGCTTTGGGAGTTCCCGATGAACTACCCATTAAGCATCATCGGTCATGAAGGCGAGCGTGAGAGTTTGCTTAATGAAGTAAAGCTGATTTTGGGTAGCCAATTCCCTGATTTTGATTTGGCGTCTATCGAAGTTAAGCCATCTAAAACAGGTCGCTTTCACTCGGCACGGGTCAATTTGTACCTCACCGCTGCTGAGCAAGTGAATGCGCTTTATGCCTCACTTGATAATGCAAAAACGGTTCGTATTGTTTTATAAGTGGCATAAAAAACTTTCACGCCTTTTTAGTCCAAATCGTCACTCGCTAGTAATAAGTTATGGGTGGCGATTTTTTGCGGTTTGATGTACAATCTGCGCCCGCATTATTGCCGCCATGACTCCCATTATCAGTCGACAATAACCGAGAGAATGAAAAGCAAATCGTCACGAAATTTTTACAAAAATTTTATTATTGACCGCATTTGCGTCTAACCCTTATCCCATCGTCCTTTGCCAAAATTTGGACTGCCTACAACCTTGTAGCAACATAGTTTTATTCTAAAATCAATATAGTATTTTCAAAATTTTCCCGCTATATTGTGCCTACCAATTAACAAAAACGCTATATGTAGTACTCAGTGATTTTAACCGTCACTATGAGTAGTGGTAGCTTTTTGCCCAAAAAAACAGCTAGCACAACCCCGCATAATAGCGTTATAAAGAATGTCTGCCGCTGCTTTGGCGCGCAGCATCACAATAAGCAATCAAAATAGAGGCCAGCATGACACATATTGACAAAATCCAAGTAACCAAACGTGATGGACGTTTAGAGCCTATTGATTTAGACAAAATTCACAAGGTAATCGCGTGGGCGGCTGATGGTTTAGAAAATGTGTCAGTATCGCAAGTTGAGCTAAAATCGCACATCCAGTTTTATGAAGGTATCAAAACTCGTGACATTCACGAAACCATCATCAAGTCTGCCGCCGACCTAATCTCTGAAACCACGCCTGACTATCAATATCTGGCTGCGCGTTTGGCTATCTTCCACTTACGTAAGATTGCTTATAACAAATTCACCCCGCCGCATCTGTATGACCATGTCAAAACTTTGACTGACGCTGGTAAATACGATCAGCACATCCTAGCTGACTACAGCCGTGCTGAATTTGATGAGTTAGAAGAGTATCTTGATCACTGGCGCGATATGAACCTTGCTTATGCTGCTGTTGAGCAAATGGCGGGTAAATACCTCGTGCAAGATCGCGTCAGCAAAACCGTTTATGAGAGCCCGCAGTTCTTATACATGCTCGTCGGTATGTGTCTGTTTAGCCAATACGACAAGTCAGATCGTCTTGATTTCGTCAAACGCTTCTATGATGCGACCTCAGAATTCAAAATATCACTACCGACGCCGATCATGTCAGGTGTGCGTACGCCATCGCGCCAGTTTAGCTCGTGCGTATTGATCGAATGTGGTGATAGCCTAGACTCTATCAACGCAACCACTAGCGCCATCGTACGCTATGTATCACAGCGTGCTGGTATCGGCATCAACGCAGGTCGCATTCGTGCCCTTGGTAGCCCTATCCGTGGCGGCGAAGCGCAGCATACTGGCTGTATCCCATTCTACAAACTGTTCCAAACGGCAGTTAAATGCTGCTCACAAGGCGGCGTACGTGGTGGTGCTGCGACGTTGTTCTACCCACTATGGCATTTAGAAGTTGAGTCATTACTGGTACTCAAAAACAACCGTGGCGTCGAAGACAACCGTGTCCGTCATATGGACTACGGCGTACAGTTAAACAAGACAATGTACACGCGCCTAATCAAAGGCCAAGACATCTCGCTATTCTCACCAGGCGATACGCCAGGCCTATATGATGCGTTCTTTGAAGATCAAGACAAGTTCGAAGAGCTATATACCAAGTACGAAAACGATCCTAACGTACGTAGCCGCCAAATCCCAGCTGCTGATTTGTTCAGCCTAATGATGCAAGAGCGCGCCAGTACGGGTCGTATCTATATCCAAAACGTCGATCATTGCAACACGCATAGCCCATTTGACGCGACGGTTGCTCCGATTCGCCAGTCAAACCTATGTATGGAAATCGCGCTACCAACCAAGCCACTGGATAACATCAATGACGAAGAAGGCGAAATCGCGCTTTGTACGCTATCAGCGGTTAACTTGGGTAAAGTCGAAAACGTCAGCGACATCGAAGAGCCAGCCGAGCTAATCGTCCGTGCGCTTGATGCCCTGCTCGACTATCAAGACTATCCAGTAAAAGCGGCTCAAAACGGCAGTATGCGTCGTCGCACGCTTGGTGTGGGCGTGATTAACTATGCTTACTACTTAGCTAAGAATGGCGCACGCTACTCTGACGACAGCGCGCTTGGTCTAACCCATCAGACGTTTGAAGCATTGCAGTTCTATCTCTTGAAAGCGTCAAACAAATTGGCAAAAGAGCAAGGCGCGTGCCCTGCGTTCAATGAGACTACATATTCACAAGGTATCTTACCGATTGATACGTATAAGGCCGACTTGGACAAAATCTGCCAAGAGCCGCTACATCTAGACTGGGAAACGCTACGTGGCGAGATCACTGAGCACGGTCTACGCAATTCTACCCTAACTGCCTTGATGCCGTCTGAGACCTCAAGCCAGATCGCCAACGCGACCAACGGTATCGAGCCACCACGTGGTCTGGTCTCTATCAAAGCGTCAAAAGATGGCATCTTAAAGCAAGTCGTGCCTGAGATTGATAAGCTAAAAGATCAGTACGAGCTACTATGGCAAATGCCAAACAATGACGGTTACCTAAAGCTGGTCGCTATCATGCAGAAGTTCGTCGATCAAAGTATCTCTGCCAATACCAACTACGATCCCGTTCGTTATGCAGGTGGCCGTGTACCGATGAAGATATTGCTAAAAGATTTGCTAAACGCTTATAAAATGGGTGTAAAAACGTTGTACTACCATAACACTCGTGATGGTGCGAACGATGCCCAAGCGGATATGGAAGATGATTGTGCTGGCGGTGCATGTAAGATTTAAGCTATTGATGAATGGCGAGTTTGGCTTTTGGGTTAAGCTCGCTGTTTGTTTTTATTTAATATTATTAGAATAGTAATATCCCATTCAAGGATCAGAATATGGATAAAATAATAATAAAACCTAATACAAAAATTGCCAAACTTGATGCGGAGTTCGACGAAAAATTTCTTGAGCACTGTTTTCAAGATAATGGATTGTTGGAAGAGCTAAAAGACTGTAGCGAGAGTGAATCTATAATACTAGGGAGAACTGGAGCTGGAAAAACAGCTGGGCTAATAAAAATTGGGAAAACAACTGATAATTCGAAATTTTTAGATCTTGAAGATATTTCATTGAGGTTTATAGATAACTCAAATGTTATTCCAATGCTTGACGAACTAGGGGTCAACTTAAATTTATTTTATAGATATCTTTGGAGGCACGTACTCTCAAGTGAACTGTTGAAGCTTAAGTATCCAGATTGGGACTCAGAAAAAACATTAACAAACTACCTTATTGATTTATTTAACAAGTCTAAGAGTCCAGAAGAGCAATCAGCAATACAGTATTTAAAAGAATGGTCTGATACTTATTGGATGGAGACCGAAGAAAATCTTAAGGAAATTATTAATAAATTTGATGCTACAGTACAAGGTGAAGTTAATGCTAGCATTTATGATTTTGGAGCTAAAGCAAACACAGGTATTGGCATTTCAAACGAGCAAAAAACAGAGATAGTTCATCGTGCAACTAAGGTGGTTAACGATGTTCAAATTGCTAAGCTATCAAAAATAGTTGGTCTTTTAAATTCACACGTTTTTGTAGACACTAAGCAAAAATATTATATATTAATCGATAAGCTTGATGAAAACTGGACGAGTAGTAATATTAAATATAGATTGATTAGATCTTTGATTGAAGAAATAAAATACTTTCAAAAAGTAAAAAATATTAAAATCATAATTTCATTGAGAGTAGACTTATTTTTAATAACTTTAGATGAGACTCGTGATAGTGGTTTCCAAGAAGACAAAATAAAATCGCTCATACATAAAATTCAATGGAATGAAGCTAGCCTCAAAGAGTTGGTAAATAGCCGTGTTCAATATGTATTTAAACATAAGTATACCAATGCTCAAGTTGACTTTAATGATTTGCTTCCTACTCCTCAAGGCAAAGGAGGAGATCCTTGGGACTATATAGTACAACGAACCTTTTTGAGACCTAGAGACGTTTTACAATTTGTGAATCATTGTTTTGATAAGGCAAGTAGCAAAACCAAGATAGATTGGCCATCTATCTTAGCAGCAGAAAAAGAGTACTCGCAAGAGCGATTGAGCTCTCTGTATGAAGAATGGTTAGATATATATCCGTCTTTAGAGTTTTTAATCAGTCTATTGAATGGAGCTGATGAAGTTTTCTCAAGAGATAAAATAATTACTAAATATAATTGGTCAGATAAATTAGTCGATATTTATGCCAATTTAAAATCATATGAAGCAAATGATAGTTTAGCCTCATTAATCATAAGTTTCTGGGACGAACATACTCAATCTGATTCTAGTAATAATAAAAACAGTATGGAATATATATTCAACGAAATATTAAGCTGTTTTTATAGAACTGGTATTTTAGGTATATCTAACAATAGACCTGATAACTTTGATTGGTCTTTTATAAACTCTTCGTATAAAACTAACTTAGACTGTAGTCGAGCAAAACACTTTAAAATACATAAAATGTTCCATCATGTATTGCATATTGATCCAGCTTGAAGCTTTGCTACTTAGTTTAAAGGTGCGCGAGGCGCACCCTACAAATTACGCCCAAACAGAAGAATCGTTAAGAAAAAAGAAAGACGCCCTAACAAGGCTTTTTAGCCCCGACTATAGCGGTATCCTGCTGAAGACGATGGCGATGCGGTCTGTGACTGAACGTAGTATCGAGACAACAGGAATGCGGTCAGACACGATAGACTGCACGCCAGCGGCAAAGCAGATACAAGCGGTAGGCGGGATTGGCTACTGTTATAATGAAAACATACAGATAGAATTAAAACGACGGAGGTCATGTGCAATATACCGCAATCATCAAAGACGGTGGTTTGTTTATCCCAAACGTATTTTCAGACCTAAACGATGGTGGCTCGCATATCGTACAAGTCGAGGTTGATATTGCAGAGGTGCGTCAGCAGTTAGGTATGAATGAAGCGCCAAAGACAACTGTCGCCAAAAAAAGCGTGGCAAAAACAGCCAAAAAACCAGTATCGCGCGCGGCTAAAAAAGACTTAAAAACAGCAGCAGAAGAGTCTGATGTGAGTACTCTACGCAAAAGCGCACTTGATGAATTAGAAGCACTCGATGATAGTGAGCTGAGCGAGATATTCAAAGCCTATATGAACGATGGACAAGAGTCCTCACAGATATCACTAGAGAACCTCTAAGCTAAAACGCTATAATCCAAAAACGTGTCATAACATCAAATCAAAACCAGTCACACCCCTATAAATTAATAACCGTATCAATTATAAAGGCAGTCCCATGACTTACTCGATTTTTTCTCAAACGCCAAACAATGCGCTAACAGAGCCGATGTTCTTTGGTCAGCCCGTCAACGTGGCGCGCTATGACCAACAAAAGCACCCTATCTTTGAGCAATTGATTGAAAAGCAGTTGTCGTTCTTTTGGCGTCCAGAAGAAGTCGATGTATCACGCGATCGTATCGACTTTAGCAATCTGTCGTCGCATGAGCAGCATATATTTTTGAGTAACCTCAAGTATCAAACCCTACTCGACTCTATCCAAGGTCGTAGTCCAAACGTGGTGCTACTGCCGCTAGTGTCTATCCCTGAGCTTGAGACGTGGATTGAGACATGGTCATTTAGCGAGACCATTCACTCACGCAGCTATACCCATATCATTCGTAATATCGTCAATGACCCAAACATTATCTTTGATGATATTATGCAAAACGAGCACATCTTAGGCCGCGCCTCTGATATCGCTCAGTACTATGATGAGCTGTATCGCAACTCACAGCTATATAGCCTGTACGGGCCAGGTACGCACAACATCAATGGTGAGCAAGTCACGGTTGATTTGAGATCACTGAAAAAGCAGATGTACCTATGCATCATGGCAGTCAACGTCCTAGAAGCCATTCGCTTTTATGTGTCGTTTGCTTGCTCGTTTGCCTTTGCTGAGCGTAAATTGATGGAAGGTAATGCCAAAATCATCAAGCTAATTGCTCGTGATGAAGCGCTGCATTTGACAGGTACTCAGCACATGCTGAACCTGATGCGCAACGGTCGTGACGATCCTGAGATGGTCGAGATTGCCGCAGAGTGTTATGAAGAAAGCATTGAGATCTTCCGCAAGGCGGCCGAGCAAGAAAAAGAATGGGCAGGCTATCTGTTCAAAGATGGCTCGATGATCGGTCTAAACAAAGACATCCTTTGCCAATATATCGAATACATCACTAACTTGCGTATGGAGACCGTCGGCTTGCCAGCGGCGTTCCCGAACTCAAAATCAAACCCAATCCCGTGGATCAATACGTGGTTGTCGTCTGACAATGTGCAGGTAGCACCGCAAGAGACTGAGATTAGCTCGTACTTGGTTGGTCAGATTGACTCTGATTTATCAGATAGTGATTTTGACGACTTTGAATTGTAAGAGCTTTGCGCTATAAGAATCTACATTATAAGAGCTTTGAGCCAGAAAGACTTTGAATGATAAAGGCTTGAGCGGTAGAAATTTGAAATTATAAAATTTCTACCACTGTAATCGTCTTATGGGTTAATAGTAGGGATAGCAATAGCACAGACATATCCCAATAGGATTAACGATGACTTGGGTAATGACCAGTAAAAAGCAGTTCTATCTACATGATGACGAGAGTCTGCTAGATGGACTGCTACGCACCGGACACGAGGTAAACTATCAATGCCGCGAAGGCTACTGTGGTAGCTGCCGAGTCAAACGTATTGCTAGCTCGCATACGGTCGATTATCCATTTGACCCATTGGCGATGATTGAAGAAGATGAGATCCTGCCCTGCTGTTGCCGTGTGCAAGGCGTCATTTATATCAATCATGACCCAATCGAAAAGTTATAGCAGCGTTACGTATAGATAAACCTAGCCTTTAAAATTCAAACAATCAGCTCCAACAAAAAGCGCGCTCCTTTAGATAAGGAGCGCGCTTTTTGTTGTTATCAGCTAAATGCAGGTGCTGACTCATATATACATAATGAGTCAGCACCTAGTGATAAGAACCACCACAACTTACTGCGATGCGGCATCTTGTTCAAACAGTTTCATCAGCTCTTCACGCATACGATCACGCTCTGCCTTTGACATCATTGGCGTTTCTTCATCGCCTTGGATGGTTGGCTGCTCCATTCCGCCCATGCTCTCATTTTGTAGTACGACAGGACGCTCAAGTGGCTCTTGTGCTGGACGCTCTTCTAGCGTGATTTTTACTTGGGCGTTTTTACCTTGACGCAATATTTGTGCATCCAGTTCAGTATTTGGTGGCTTACGAGCAACATACTGAATCAAGGTATTGGCATCTGTCATCTCGACATCGTCGATGGTTAGGACGATATCACCGACGCGTAGACCGCTTTTCGCCGCTGGGCTGTTATCAATGACGTTTAGTACTTCTACGCCTGTTGATGTCTCTAACTGCGTTGGATCACGTAGCTGTGACTGAATCTCGATACCTAACCAGCCACGACTGACACGGCCGTCTTTAATCAAAGCATTCATCACTTGCTCAACCAGTGCCGTTGGAATCGCAAAGCCAATACCCATCGAGCCACCAGAGCGCGAGAATATGACGGTGTTGATACCAACTAGCTCACCGTGAGCATCGACCAGTGCGCCGCCTGAGTTACCAGGATTGATCGCCGCATCGGTTTGGATAAAGTCTTCAAATTTATTGACGCCCAGCCCAGTACGACCAGTCGCTGAGATAATCCCCTGCGTCACTGTCTGACCCACACCAAATGGATTACCAATCGCTAAGGCCAAATCGCCCACACGAATCGGATCTTCGCGGAAGCCAAGTGGTGTCAGCCCTGTCATATCGACCTTGATCACAGCTAGGTCACTATCAGGATCTGTACCAATGATTCTGGCACGACTCTTACGACCATCATTAAACGCGACTGTGATCTCATCTGCTTTTTCGATCACATGGGCATTGGTCACGATATAGCCATCTTCTGATACGATTACACCAGAGCCTAAATTGGTATTACCCTGCTCTTGTGATGGGCCACCATGATATTCAAAAAACCGGCGCAGTACGGGATCATCCATATAAGGATGCTCGGTCATCGTTTGTGTCGTATAGATATTGACTACAGACTGCGACGCACGCGCAACTGCATTATGATAAGAAGAGATAGGCGCTGGCGTGTCCGACACTGGTTCTGCTGCTTGCTGCTCAGCAGGCGGGGTTCTCGGCGGCTCCCATGTAGCCTCCGATGTCGACTTCATACTCGTGAACAACCAGATAAACGCTGCCAACACTAGCAGCAATAAGACCCAAGGTAACCATTTTAATAAAGACGCCTTGTTATTGGTGTTCCGGGATGACGACATATAAAACCTCTATAAATTTATTGCAAACAGACAGTGAAAAACGAAGTGAGATAATAGTGACCGCTTAGCTAATCTTGACCCATTCATCAGATAGTCAAATGCTATACAGCTAGGCAGACTCACGTGTATAAATTATAACCGCAATACCAGTAAATAGTAACGTATCGTGTACCATTTCAGTTATCCAGCTTGTCTGCTTGCTTACAACGGCATGTTAAAATAGCTTTTACGATACTCAACACTTAAGCATCTTGAGAATTGAACATAAAGTCAAAAGATCAAAACCAAACACTCTCAAACATGACAGATAATACATAATTTTTGCTTAGTTAATCTACAGCACCTTACGACCTACATTTTATTGATGACAGGAACACATAATGACTGCAAATCATACGACAGCTGAATCCAATACTCAAAGCATTAGCGCTCAGGCGTTGACACAGTTCTGTGACGACTACTTATCTACCAGCGTGTTTAAAGACTATGCGCCAAATGGCCTACAAGTAGATGGTGGACGCCCGATTCAGCGTATCGTCACTGGTGTCACGGCTTGTGAAGCCCTAATTGATGCTGCGATTGCTAACAATGCCGATGCGATTATGGTGCATCATGGATACTTCTGGAAAGGTGAACCTGCTACGCTTACTGGTATGAAAGGTCGACGCGTGCGCAAGTTGATGCAACACGGTATCTCTATGATTGGCTATCATCTACCGCTTGACGCGCACCCTATCTCTGGCAACAATGCAAAACTTGCTGACGTACTCGGCATGACGATTACTGGTGCGCTCTATCCTACCGAGTCACATCCTGTTGGCAATATCGCTACTTGTACACCGCAAAGTGCTGACGATCTCATTGCCACCATTACTCAAGCTTTAGGTCGCGCGCCATTACATATTTCAGCTGAGTATCATGCAGACTCTTCTGCTCAGACAAATGGTAGGCTGATCGAACGTGTGGGTATATGTACGGGCGGTGCGCAGGATATGATTGAACAAGCGGCTACTATGGGCTGTGATGCGTTTATCTCTGGTGAGATATCTGAGCGTACCACGCATAGCGCGCGTGAGCTTGGGATTGACTATTTTGCTTGTGGTCACCATGCGACAGAATGTGGCGGTATTCAAGCATTAGGAGAGATAGTCGCTCAAAAATTTGGTCTACCAGTTACTTTTATCGATATCGAAAATCCAGCATAAACTAACCACTTAAAAAGCCATTTTAAACGGCTGTCATTGATAGAGAAAAGCTTATAAAGGAAACGATAGTTCAAAAGCCAAACTAGACTTGCTAACAGCTATAGTCAAACCATAAGCATAAGCATAAGCATAAAGTCTAGTTTGACTACTATTTAAACTTTGTTATTCTATTTTTGATTATTATGTACCAAATATCTGGAAAATTAACCGTTTATATCTCAATTGTTAAGTTTTATCGCTTTTTTCTTAACTCCACTTGAATAATGCAATTAGTAACCGCATATTACTACCCGTAAGAAAGAACGTTTTGTCATGAAACTTCCCATTATTACAGCTTCCGGTTATGGCACCAAAATAATGCTGGTAGTTGTTTAAAACTTTATCATGCTATATCAGCGATAAGATTTTAAGCCGCTATCCATTGAAATACTATGTTTGCACTATATATGTTAGCGGCATGGTATTTTTTTATTTTTGGTGTCGCGATGACGGTATGACATAGTCAGTTTGATAGACAGCTATAAACTATCAATTCTGGTTATTTTGCTTACCCTCATTGCTAGACAAACAACTTTAGTAGCCAGCTATTCTATTACTAGTAAATTAATATTAGTGATTCAAAGTATAGCCAGCCATCAAAGTTAGCATAGTTAAAACAGATGAATGTATTTGCCTCATTGGCAAAACCTTACATCAATGTTTCAAGCGATGTCTTTGTCTCAATAACTTAATCATGACCTTACCTATGTTTGATATATAGTTGTTTGGCCACTAGCCATATTTAGTTATCGATGAAGGAATCATCTGATTTATATCCTTCGCGTTGTTGTGCGTTCAGTATTTTAAACCAGTACTTATAAACACTGTTTAGAACGCTTTTATGACATATCGATAGCTGGCTGACGACAAACTATCCCACTAACTCTTAGAGAGAGTACGCTAGTGGCGCTATAGTCAAACAAGATAGAGTGGCATTCATCCTATTAAAAATGCCACTCTATTTAAGATACGATATCGATATATGTCAATATTATGCACATATATTTATACGTGTTTTTGCGGTAAGAAGGATGGCTAAAATCAGGAGACATCCATGCAGCGTATTACTTATCGTGTAAAAGTATCTGCGCAAGGGGCCAAACGCCGTATTTCTTATTTACTGCGTCCATCTAAACGCCTACTGAACACCAAAAGTAACATCGTTTCATCCGTTACCCCTATTGCGTCTAATCATTTTGCCAGAACCAAGAAGCTGGCACAAATCTCTAGTATCGCTCTACTCTCGTTGCCTGCTGAGAGTTTGACGACCATGAACACATCGGTACCAGCCTATGACAATGTCATGCTGGAAAATACCTTGACCATTGCTGCAGTACCAGGCGATAGCACTTATTTTGCTACCGATGGCTTCCAACATGGTTTTGGTTTTGATCTGGTGCGCACTTATGCCGACGAGCTCGGTGTCGATATCAATCTAAAAGCCTATGCCAGTGAAGAAGCGGCACTAAAAGCACTAAGAACAGGCAATGCTGACATGGCGTTGACTACGGCTAGCACTAAGTTAAAAAGCCAGTTAAATCTATCGTCTATCAATGTTAGCTGTGGTTATGATTCTAGTCTGACTAAAAATGGTCTACATCCTAAGGTAAGTTGGACGTTTAGCTCATCCAATGATCCACTGTCTAGAAAAGCCAGTTACTTTTTGTGCGATAGCATCAAGCTACAAAACACACAAAAACTTGCTGCGTTCTACAATCAAAACTTATTAAAAGATGCCTATAGTCAGGATCACTTCCAGAGAACGTTGACAGAAAAGTTACCGGACTATCAATCTTCGTTTGAAGAGCAAGCACGCAATTACAATCACGACTGGGAACTACTGGTCGCGATGGGTTATCAAGAGTCACACCTTGATGCCAACGCTGTCTCGCCGACTGGCGTACGCGGGTTAATGATGCTGACCAACAACACTGCAAAAGCGATGGGCGTCTCAGACCGTGTCGATCCTTACCAAAGTATTGGTGGCGGTGCACGCTATCTAGAGCAAGTGAAAGCAGACTTCTCTGATGTGCCAAAGACTGACCGTATTTGGTTTGCCCTTGCAGGTTATAACATGGGTCCCAATGCGGTAAAAAGAATCCAACGCGAACTACGAGCTCAAGGTATCGATGATAAGAGTTGGGCGAACGTCTATGCTTATTTAGCAGATAATAGAGCGTCGAATAGCCGCTATGGTCAAGCCATGCATTATGTCAGTAATATCAGAAGCTATCTTGAAACTATTAAAACTCAGACGGTCTAATTTGTAGCTATTATTAGGCGATTTGCAAGCTGACTTCTCAAAATAAGTTATTCTTATTAAATAAAAAAAGCTGCTCTTATAAAGAGCAGCTTTTTTGTGCGATACGATTAATATTAGTGACGCCTTATATAAACGGTATCCATTAATATCTTATTCGTTAACGATTAGGTACAGTCAGACGCTGACCGCGCTGCAACATAGTATCAGCGGCGATATTGTTCATATCAGCCAGCTCTTGGGTTGAGACACCATATTTGCGTGCTAGACCAATCAAGCTGTCGCCCGAACCAACCGTGTAGCTTACTGTCGCTTTTGGTACTTTAAGTGTTTGGCCGCGTTGTAGCTGATCATTGGTCGCTAGATCATTGGTCGCTGCCAAGTCCTCTACCGATATGCCAAACTGACGTGCCAAAGCAATCAAACCATCGCCAGATTTAACTTTGTAGCTTTCAGTGTTACCTAATTTCGTACCACTACTTGCTGAGCTACTATTGCTACTAGCAGCAGAGCTGCTACTTTGGCTGCTACTAGATGCGCTTACCACACTGCCGCTAGCAGGGATAGTGATAGTACGGCCCAGTATCAGATTCGAATTGGTATTTAAATTATTCGCTGATGCCAAATCACTTAAGCCAATATTGTAACGTTTAGCGACACCCGTTAAGGTATCACCTGATTTTACTTTGTAGCTGACCGCTTTGTCATTCAGCTGACGGTCAACCAACTCTTTAGTAGCAGGAACTTTAATCGTTTGACCACGTTGCAAGCGAGCCTTTGCATCAAAATTGCTATTTACTGCAGCCAGCTCCGTTGCACTCACTCCGATGCTGTTCGCAATACCAATCAGCGTATCACCTGATTTTACTTTGTAATTGGTGGTCGCGACCGAGCTTGAGCTGTTACTACTACTAGCACTTGTCGTACTTGTAGCATCGAAATCAACACTGGCTGGCACTTTAAGCGTCTGACCAACATATAGCGAACTTGTGCTGTTGATACCGTTGAGACTGGCTAAAGTATCTGTCGACACATTGAATTGACGTGCCAATGCAATTAATCCGTCCCCTGCTTTTACTTTATAGTTTTTGGTCGCAGTGCTTGATTTACTCGGCTTGGTAGAAGGCGCTGCAGGTGTCGTCGCAGGTGTAGTCACTTTACCCGGTATGAGCCATAGTTTCTGACCTCTGAGCAGATCAGCACGGCTGCTCAGGTTGTTATAGCTGGCTAGCTGAGTGACCGATAAGCCAAAACGATTAGCCGTACCGATAAGCGTATCACCGCCTTGTACGACGTAACTGTCAGGCTGACTAGCGGCGGCGTTATTAGCAGTACTCAATGGCTCGATAGTCTTGGCATTATATAGATATAACGTACTGCCAGAGAGCAAATTGGCACTGGCATCTATCTGGTTCCATTCTGCGATATCACGCCAGCTAACCCCTGCTCGACTCGCAATGTTCGAGAGCGTATCGCCACGTTTGACCGTATAAGTGGTACGAGTGCCTTGAGGTTTTGGCTTACTTACCGAGGTTTTGGCAAAGCTAAGTTTCTTATCTGCACCACTCGCTTCTAAGATAGACTGCTGTGTTTGTACGGCTGATAGATTAATGTTGCCATCAGCATTGATAACATTGGTCTCAGAGGTATTTCTCCGGATTTGATTGGCGATGAAATCACGCTCTTCTTTGCTAAGCGGTGGCTCTTGGACAATCGTATTGTTCTGAGTAATCTGAGCTGAGGTAGTCGGTAGACTGTTACTGCTCTTAAGCTCAGCATTGATTTTGTTAGTCTCTGCTGTGGTCAGTGGTGGCTCAGTACGAGCTGAAGAATTGCCACTGTATACCGAGCTGCTAGTTGGCGTCGCAGATGGTGAGATGTAGCTGGTAGTCTGCTGAGGTACACTTGCGTTAGCGGCATAATCAGCCAATGCACTACCAGTAGACGGTAGTGATGAGGCAGTATAGGGTTTGTTATTATAGCTTGGCGTAGTCGCTGTCGTGCTTGAGCTACCTGCGTTGTTTGAGGCGAGTACATTGCCTGTACCGTTACCTCTGAGCCCACTTAATTTGGCATCAGCATTGAGGCTGACGTCGTTAGGAATGATGACACGCTGTGGACCTGAAGAATCAACGCGGCCTGATGTCAGTGCAGTGTTTAGACGCTCTAGCTCATCATAGCTGACTCCAGTTAACTGCGATACTTCTGCCAAGCTCACACCATAGTTAACTGGTACACTACGGAAATGCTGACGGTTAGCGATAGCTGGTAGATACACACCATACTGCTCAGGCTTAGCGACGATTTCGGCTACAGCTAAGAAACGCGGCACATAGTTCATCGTTTCGGTCGGTAATTGAAGCGACCAATAGTCTGTTGGTAGTCCGCGCGCTGCGTTGGCATCGATTGCTTTCTGTACACGGCCAGGTCCAGCGTTATAAGCAGCCAATGCTAGCTCCCAACTACCAAACTGGTTGTGCAATGCTGTCAAAAAGTCATAGGCAGCACGTGTCGATTCGATAACATCGCGACGACCATCATAAGTGCTGCTTTGATTCAAGCCATAGATACGGCCTGTACTTGGGATAAACTGCCATAAGCCCGCCGCTGCCGCACTACTAGTACCACTTGGATCGTAAGAGCTCTCGATAACTGGTAACAAGGCAAGCTCTGTTGGAATATTGCGACGCTCTGCCTCTCGTACCGTATGATAGATATAACGACTGGCACGTGCAGTTAGACGATTTAGATAATCCTGTCTACTGGTAAACCAGCTTTTTTGACCTTCAATGCGCTGATTATAGATTGGCTTACCACCATTCATGCGGTAGCCTGCGCGTAGACGATTCCACAAATCACCATATTGCTGAATAGCAAGCTGATTACCTTCTACCATGGTCATGTCAGTGGCTTCTAACAAGTCAGCCAACTCATCCAAACTCTCTGCATCTAAAAATGCAGTTGAGTAGTCTGCACTACCTGTATTGGCCCCTTGATTGGTAGGACTTTTGGTGATGACAGATGAGCTATTGGTCGCACCTTTGTTTTTTACCGCTGATGTATTGCTACACGCACTAATCAGTAAAGTGGATACCGCAAGCGTCAATGGCAACGCAATAAATGAGCGAGAGTGTGATAGCACAGTAGACATGATATTGGAGGTTTCCTAACGACAGAAATTAATAAGATAAAGTTGATGGATAGTATAGTATGCAATATAAAGCAAAGACTAGCCTAATATAAAAGATAATAATAGACGCTTAAGTAGCCTATAAAACTAAGTAATGACTATTGTTAGCCAGCTAAGACTTTTTATAGGTCGAAATTGCAGCTAGCTCAATCAGCTATCGTTTATGTTACCTATTGTATTTTGAGTCTTGCTTACTCGATGATGACTTAATTAATAGCCACTTGAGACACGGCACGCAAGAGCACTGCATTACCAGTAGATAAGGTCAAGGTCACACGAGATGTGGTAACAAATGATACTTGCTGACCGTTTTTTACCCAGCTCTCATTGGTCGTCACATTAGCTTTGGCTTGCGAACCAGTAATCACCACATTATCTACCGAAATATCATAGCGATAATTAGACGTATCATTCCAGCTGTTTTGAAGCAGCTTTAAATACGCATCTTTATCTAAACTGGTAGATTTACCTTTTCTAGATAAAGAAATAAGCGCGTCATCTGATACTAGGCGCGATACCTGATTGATACTTTGGCTATTCGCTGATGCTTTCATTGCGGCGGCATAGTTCTGTACCAAGTCCTCGGTCATAGTTGCCGCTTGTGCATTGATACTGATGGTGCTAGCTACTGCTACGACTGCAGTGATGCTGGCGCTTTTCACCAATAGAGCTAATAGCCTATTTCCCAATAATTTTTTCATGATAATCCTTAGCGATATTTTTTTCGTTAGTGTCATATAGTGACGATTAACGCTCTTTTATCATTTATTTTGGCAGTGTATCTGTATAGATATATCTATATAAGTATACTCATATCATATGCCGAGCCTATCATCGAATTCTCACAGCCATGTGACACCCTGTGTAATTATTGCGAATAAAAACCCAAGCTATCAAATCCAATACTCTTAACATTTTATGCTATAAATCCTAGCTTAAACGGTTAGATGCTTTGCAGCTCTAGTTTGATAGTCAGCCCATAATGAGCTGACCATTTTTAAACCATCAATACTATGGTTAAGTTATCAACGTTAGAGTTTGGCTTCATTAGGGCATAGTTAAGATTTCGTTAAGACTTAGGTTCGCTATTACTATCTTCATATTGCTCATCATCGCTGAGCTTCATACCCAAACGCTCTACCCGTCTATCCATCATCTGACGAGCCAAGGCCTGCATGTCTTCGACGCGGTCTATCTCATCAACAATCTCAAGACCTAACAATGTCTCAAATACATCTTCTAAAGTGACAAGTCCTTTAACTTCACCATATTCGCCGACTGTAATCGCAATATGTATACGGTTTTTTAGCATCAACTCTAACAAATCAAACAGCTTCATTTTAGAGAAAACAAAAGTGATGTCTCGTTGAAACTGCGTCAACGGCTTATGCATAGCATGGTTAACTTTAGCCAACAGCATGTCCGTTTTTAGGACAAACCCTGTAATGTTATCCAAATCACCATCATAGATTGGCAAGCGAGAAAATGTCAGCTTTGGACGATCAACCAATAGTTCAGCGACGGTTTTATTCTCTTCAAATGCAAGCATCACCGAGCGCGGGGTCATGATGTCTTCGACTTTAATCGCGCCAAATGCGAGCAAGTTACGAATGATACGCGACTCTAGTGGATCGATTTGACCTGACTCTTCACCGATACTAGCAAGAGCAGCAAATTCACGGCGGCTAAAGGTTTGCGGCTCTTTACCGCGTACTAATAATTTGGTCAGACGCTCTGAGAACCAGATTAATGGATACAAGAGCATGATGATGCCGCGAACGAAGTAAGCAACCAGACCACTTAGTTGACGCCAGTAAACTGTACCCAAAGTTTTTGGGATAATCTCAGACAAGAATAAGATAGCAAGCGTCATGAGGGCAGAAAACAGACCAAACCACGCACTACCAAAGACGATCGTAGCCTGTGCACCCGCACCGATAGAGCCAAGTGTATGGGCAACGGTATTTAACGTTAAAATAGCGGCTAGTGACTGGTCAATATTGTCCACTTTCAGGCTTTTAAGCATTTCTGCTTTTTTGGGACTGGTTTCTTGTACATCCGCAATAAACGATGGCGTCATGCTCAGCAAAACAGACTCTGCTAATGAACAGACAAAAGAAACGCCAATAGCGAGTAAGACAAAAAATATCAATAAAGAAACGCTAAGCGCAGTTGGTGCTGCCGCCTCGCTGGATGTTGATACAGCACCAGCTGCCCACACTGCCTGCGGTAGCATAAGAATTGCCAATGCAGATAGTGCTGAAAAAGAAGTATAACCAAATCGAGAACTAGTAGTCATTCTCGGGGGAGGTTCTGCAGATGCGTCTTTACGATGAGCGCGCGGACGACATAAACGAGGTACAAACATAAAAGTGGTGAACAAGTTAGGTAACCTAAAAAGAGTAAAAGGAAGATAATGTCATGAGCAATTTATATTGATTTTTAGATTATCTTTAACAAAGTAATAAAAGACATCTGTCTATCGTATAAATAGTTACTCAAAGCTGATTTAATCGCTATTTCAAAGCCATACTATGCTTCAATAAGCCGTAATATGGTTCAATATGTAGCATACTAAATCCATGCAATCATTGCCATTTGATAGTAGCATTGATGATACCATTTCACAATAAGTCACCATTTTTAAGTTTTTGTTTTTTGATGACTTTTATTGCCCTACTATTAACGGTTGTATGACGACATCTTTACTAGCCAATTCATGACAGCTATTTAGCCTGAGGCTTTATATAGATTATCTGAATATAGTAAAAACATTGTTGTCCTACCCATTGGCTGATAGTATGCCTTACGCTAAGAAAAACACGCTCAGCCTATGATTAACAGTTACCATGTCTGGGATTTTTTGTTACTATGCGTCTAATTTTATTATTGTCTATGACTTACTGAGAGATATTATGAGCTTATTTATTCAAGCTGCCCATGCTGCACCAGAGACTGCAGGTGCTGCAGGTCTATTCGGTCAGATTTTACTGCCTGTTGCGTTTTTTGCAATTTTTTACTTCTTGGTCATTCGCCCGCAGTCTAAGCGTACCAAAGAGCACCGTGCCATGGTTAACGCATTAACCGTTGGTAGTGAAATCATTTTTGCTGGTGGTTTAATGGGTCGTATCAAAGCAATCGAAGGCGATTACGCCGTCGTGAGCCTAAACAACAATACTGACGTCAAAGTACAACGTGCTTCTGTTATTTCAGTATTGCCTGCTGGCACGATCGAAAGCGTCTAATGAGAATGTTCACTAGCTTTTATTAGTGAAAATTTATTAGTGAACATTCAATAGTCGTCACATTAATGAATGTAATGACTAAAAAATGACCGTATATAATTTACGGTCATTTTTCACTATTAACACAGTAAGGTAAAATTGCTATATAAATTAGGCTTACTGTTTAGATGTCCTATCTTTATCCAAGTCAGCCATATGATTTTTGGTGACCAGATAAACAGACATCTGTATTATTTGCTTTACTGTTTTATGCGTTACTATCATCGCGGATGATCGCAATGGTGCATGATGACGGCTGCTGAACATAGCACTCGACCGTTGCTATCGCTAACTTCCCATCTGCTAACTTGTGGCCTACGTCGCCAGTCGTTTATCAACTTAAAGAAGTGATTATGCAATATCCCGCTTGGAAATACTTACTAATTGCCGTCGTGCTACTCGTTGCCGGTCTATATGCTGCCCCCAACCTTTATCCTGACGAACCTGCTGTGCAGATTACGAGCGCAGCCGCAGGAACTCAGCTGTCTGAAGGCATCTTAACCGAGTCTCAAAGCTTACTCGAAGAGGCAGGTCTAGATAACCACGATGGTACGTTTGAGGGCAACAGCGCGCTGGTACGCCTCAACAACCCAGTCGATCAGCTAAAGGCGCAAGAAGTGCTACGTCAAAACTTGGGCGAAGACTATGTCGTTGCCCTTAACCTAGCACAAACTACTCCGCAGTGGCTACGTGATATCGGTGCAAGACCGATGAAGCTTGGTCTTGATTTGCGTGGTGGTGTACGCTTTGTTCTCGAAGTCGATATGGACAAGGCGCTTGAACAGCGTTTGACCAGTGCCAGTCGCGATATGCGACGTGAGCTACGTGCTGAGCGAGTAGCAATCAAAGGTATCAAAACCGAAGATCGCGGCGTGGTATTGCACTTTGCTGATACTGATACTCGTAACCGTGCACAGAACGTATTACAAGGCTCAATGAGCAATACGTTTAACTTGCAGTCTTCTATTGATGATCAAGGTCCTGCATTGGTCTTATCGTATAACGATGCGACACTTGACGAAATCAATAGCTACGCGGTCAACCAGAACTTAACGACTCTACGTAACCGTATTGCTGAGCTGGGTGTTACCGAAGCTTTGGTACAGTCGCAAGGTGCTAGCCGTATCGTTGTTGAGCTACCTGGTGTACAAGATACTGCTGAAGCAAAACGTGTACTTGGTCGTACTGCAAACCTTGAGTTCCGTATGGTGGCAGAAGATGCTGATACCTATACTGGCGGCATACCTCCAGCAGGTACAGAGGCATTCCCATTTGAAACACTCGATGGCCCTCCTGTATTGTTAGATCGTCAAGCGATCGTCACAGGGGACAAAGTAACCAACGCACAAACTGGCTTGGATGAAAGCGGTCTACCTGAAGTAAGTATCACCTTGGACAGTGCTGGCGGCAAGCTCATGCAGAACGCCACTCGTACAGCTGTTGGTCAACAGATGGCTGTATTGTTCATTGAAAACAAACAAAGAATCACTTACGAAGAAGATCCAGCCACTGGTGAGACGACTGAAGTACGCACACCTTACGCTGAAACCAAGGTCATCAACCGCGCCAACATTCAGGCGGTACTGGGTTCGTCATTCCGTATTACTGGTCTAGATAGTAGTGCTGAAGCAGCTGAGCTTGCGCTATTGCTACGTTCAGGCGCACTTGCTGCACCGATGTACTTCGTAGAAGAGCGCACTATTGGTCCATCACTCGGTCAGGAAAACATCGATAAAGGATTGTTCTCTACGCAGGTCGGTTATCTATTAGTCTTCGCGTTTATGATTATCTTCTATCGTCTGTTTGGGGTGATTGCCAACGTTGCGCTAGCCGTTAACGTTATTATTATCATTGCGATTATGTCAATTTTGGGTTCATCACTTACCCTACCTGGTATCGCAGGTATCGTTTTGACCATCGGTATGGCAGTTGATGCCAACGTACTGATTTTTGAGCGAATACGAGAAGAGATTGCCAACGGTGTACGGCCAAAATCAGCCATCGTGGCAGGTTTTGATCGCGCATTTAGCAGTATTTTTGATGCCAACATTACAACCTTATTGGTCGCGTTTATCCTATTTGCGATTGGTACTGGTCCGATTAAGGGCTTTGCGATTACGCTAGCTATTGGTATTGTCAGCTCGCTATTCACCGCTATTTTGGTGACACGTGCACTGGTACAAATTGCTTACGGTAAGCGTAAATCCATCAAAAGTCTGAGCATCGGTTAGGAGAATATTATGGCGATCGATAATAACAACCCTTTAGAACAGCAGAATAATCCTGATCGAAATGGCTCAAACGGTGACACGACCAATGCAAGTACGCGTCGCCGTAACAAACCGCGTCGTAATGGTAAAGGTAGCAATACTAAAACCAATAACCCTACTACCGCAAAGTCAGGCAAAAGCCCTAGTCGTCGCGGCGGTAAAGGTCAAAATGCTAAAGACAGTCAAGCACTGTCTACCGCTGTTGATTCTGACGTAATATCAGGTGACGCCGCTGATGATGCCGCAGCTGTTGCTGAAGGTGGCATCAAAGCGGTTGGTAACCAGCGTATCATTCCATTTATGAAGATAGAAAAGCCGATGGCACTACTGTCTTTATTTATGGTGATCGGTAGTATCATTGCTATCGCGGTAAATGGTCTGAACTTAGGACTAGACTTTACTGGTGGTGTCTCTGCTGATGTGCGCTATGAGCAGCCTGTTGAGCAAGTTGCTGTTGTACAAGCACTAGCAGACAATGGTTTCGATGATGCGGTTGTACAGTATCTAGGTACTCGTGAAGAGCTATTGGTACGTTTGCCCCCTCAGTCTGATAACGTCGATGGGCTAAGCGCAAATCTGACGCAAGCATTGGCACTACCTAGCAACACCGCTACGATTAGCAACGTTAACATCATTGGTAGCCAAGTTGGTAATGAGGTTTATTTAAACTCAGTCATGGCATTGGTATTGGCACTGGTATGTATGCTTGGCTATGTTGCCCTACGCTTCCAGTTCAAATTGTCTTTAGGTGCTGTACTATCACTGTTCCATGATGCCGTCGTAACCATTGGTGTATTTGCACTATTCGGCTTCCCATTTGACTTAACGGTATTGGCTGCGGTATTGGCGTTGATTGGTTATTCATTGAACGATACCATCGTTGTCTATGACCGTATTCGTGAAAACTTCCGCCGTGTTCGCGGAATTACGCCAGAACAGACGATTGATTTGTCATTGACCGAGACGCTACGCCGTACGATTATGACCATCTCAACCGTTTTATTGGTCGTACTAGCCATGCTCTTCTTGGGCGGTGATGGGTTATACTGGTTCTCAGTAGCTCTGTTTATTGGTTTGCTTGCGGGTACTTACTCATCAACTTATATTGCCAGTTCGATTCCGCTGCGCATGGGTCTGTCGCGTGATGATTTTATCGTAAAAGTAAAACCAGAGTTTGAAGAAGAAATCGTTACTTTCAATGATCCAAAAATGTTTGAGCAAGACAACGTTTAGTAAGGTATATTCGATGGTTTGATACGCTGAAATAGCGTGTTATCACATTCTATATAATTACTGATTGCACAGATACAACGTTTAAATAAGAGCACCTGACTTATGAATAATGAGTCTAGGTGCTTTTGTCTTTATAGCTATTTTGTCTCTTACATTAAATGTACTGCCTTACAATTTTATTATTATTTAACGAATATACCTCTTTATCGTTCACGTATAAACGAGTCACCCATGTCAGCTAAATCCGCACCTTCTCACGCGATGCCACCTATTGACACAAGCTATAAGCGTATTGTCGCGATTGCATTGCCTGTACTGCTAGCCAATTTGGCCATGCCATTGCAGAGCGTTATTGATACGGCCATTGTTGGCAATATGAATGACACAGCGAAACTTGCTGGCATGGGTTTGGCCATACAGCTGCTGTCGCTATTGCTTGTTAGCTTTAACTTTTTGCAGTATGCATCATCTGGGCTTGCTGCGCAGGCATTGGGACAGCTGGCGAATAATACTAGCAATACATCGGCCGTATCAGTGCCCACGCCTTTGCTGTCTATCTTGCAACGCGCGTTACTATTGGCGTTTGTTATTGGAGCAATATTGCTACTGGCAAAGCCCTGGCTGATTGATTTTGGCTTACAAGCACTATCAGCCAATCCTGAGAGTGGACGCGCAGCGAAAACCTACTTAGACGTACGCTTTTGGGGCGTGATCGCAGAGCTGATGAATTTTGCATTTATTGGTTGGTTTGCAGGACAAGGTAAGACCCGTTATATGCTTTATCAACAGGGCTTTATTGCCGTACTTAATATCGTACTAACTCTGTTTTTTGTATTTGCAATGCAGATGGGATTGGCTGGTGTCGCACTAGGAACGACTATTGCATTTTGGTTTGGAATACTGATGGCACTGTGGTTGAGCCGCAAACATTTAAAAATATCGTGGTCTGTATTATTCAAAGCGGATCGACAGTATTTTACGAAAGAAAAGATGCTTAGGCTATTTTCTTTAAACAAAGATATCTTTGTACGTACTCTTATTTTAACGCTAAGCTTTGCTTGGATTACTCGACTATCTGCCCAAAGCGGTGATGTCATACTGGCTGCCAATGCTATTTTATTGCAAGTATTAAGCATATCTGCTTTCGCTCTTGATGGCGTCGCTGTCTCTGCTGAAACGCTAAGTGGACAAGCTGCAGGAAGACGTGATTGGCTACGTTTTCGTATTATTGTGAAGCGTACAGGCGTGGTTAGTTATGGCCTTGCTATCGTGTTAAGCGCCATTTGGTGGCTTTCGATGCCTATGTATTTGGGATTCATGACCAATATTGAGTCGGTGTTTACCCTCGCCTATGACTACCATTTATATGCCGTATTATTGCCTCTGGTTGGTGTTGGTGCCTACTGGCTGGATGGGATATTTTTTGGTTTGACGGCTGGTAGCGTGATTCGTAATGCGGCGCTGATACTGGCTGCTATTTTCTTCCCTTTGAGCTGGTTGCTCTATCAGCAATGGGATATGACTGGTATTTGGCTTAGCGTGTGGTGTCTATTATTATTGAGACTAGTCATTCTAGGTGGATTTTTGTACCGTGCCAATCAGACTGGCAGTTATGAGAAACTACAACCTGAAGCTTAGTTAGTTTTATACTATGTTTGCTCTATCAATTTTCGATAAATCATTTTTATTAAGCTCGTTTTTCATTTTTTAATTTTGCAGCAATACCGTTTGAATTAATAATTTTTATATCGATAGATTTATAAAAATATCATAAGAAAAATTTAGGATGTCGTGTGAATACTCATTCAAATGAATTAAGCCATCAACATGAAAACCGCTACCACTGGGCTGAGGGCTTTAAGAAAAGCTTGCCAGTTGCTATGGGATATCTGCCTGCCGGTATTGCCTTTGGTGTACTCGCACAGGTAGCAGGTATCCCGATATGGGCAACGATTATGCTCAGTATCGTTCTCTATGCTGGTGCAGCTCAGTATGCTTGTCTGCCAATGCTAAGCGCTGGCCTACCGATTGGCAATATCGCCACCAATATTGCCGCGATTAATCTACGTCATGTATTCTATGGTATGCCGTTATTACAGTATCTACCAAAAAATAAGCTGGCCAAGACATATTGTCTGTTTGCTTTGACCGATGAGACTTTTTCGATCATGACAAGCTTACCAAATGAGTCACGACGAGCCTTGATACTTCCTATTAGCTTATTTAACCAAAGTTGGTGGGTACTCGCGAGTACGGTTGGCGTAATGATTGGCAGTACACTCAGTGACTTGGTGCCAAATTTAGATTTTGCGTTGGTTTGTCTGTTTGCAATTCTCGCTTATGAGCAATTTCAAAGCATCAAACGCTACTTCCCGATTGGTATTGCCGTGCTTGGCTTAATCATTGCTTCGCTATTTACCAGTGACTGGTTGCTACTAGTAGCCATTACTATCTGTATGTTTATGATCTTGGTACGTGGGTTTTTGATAGAGCGTCAAAAGACGGGAGAACCTCATGACCAGTAGTTATCTTATTTTTGCCACGCTTGCTATGGCAGCAGTGACCTTTATTACTCGTGCATTGCCAGCACTGATACCTAGAAAGCTGCTGGATACACCTTGGCTACATCGGTTAAATGAGAGCTTACCGTTATCGGTAATGGTATTGCTTATTTTGACTAGCCTTTCCTATCAGGACTTATCGACGACTGTTACTTTAAATGACACCGAACTACATCTATTAATGGCGCAAGTCGGCGCACTTATTTTGGTATTGTTTATCTATCATATCAGCCGTCAGCTTTTGGTCAGTATGGTTGTCGGTATAGCAGCAATCAATGGTTTATTTTGGTTATTTAGCAGTTTTTTAGGCTAAAACTGTTTCGACCATTTATAAAACGCCAGTACCCTTAGCGATATTTTAAACATAAAAAAGCTAGATTCTATTTAGAATCTAGCTTTTTGTTATCTGAAAACAATGGCTTTAGTTTAGCTTAAAGCTCTTCTACACCCATCATGTCAACTGGGGTATCAGCCACTATTTGTACGCCTTTTTTACCAGTCTTGGCAGTATCGTTACGCTGCTCTTGCAGGTGATCAAGATACGCTTCATTGATCTGGCCAGTGATGTAGCAGCCGTTAAATACCGCACAATCAAAACCTTCCACTCGGCTGTGTTTGGTATCTTTTACCGCGTCGATCAAATCATCCAAATCTTGGAAGATCAAACGATCAGCACCGATAATATCACGTACTTCTTCGACACTATTGCCTGAGGCAATAAGCTCGCTACGTACTGGCATATCAATGCCGTATACGTTTGGAAATTTCACTGGTGGCGCAGCGCTGGCAAAAAACACCTTGTTAGCACCAGCATCTCGTGCCATTTGAATGATTTCATGACAAGTCGTACCACGAACGATAGAATCATCAACCAACAGTACATTTTTGCCTTTGAACTCTAGCGGCACAGCGCTGAGTTTCTGGCGAACTGATTTTTTGCGCTGCTGCTGACCTGGCATAATAAACGTACGACCGATGTAGCGGTTTTTCATAAACCCTTCACGGTACTTGACGTTCATTTTTAGCGCCAGCTCCATCGCTGAAGTACGCGATGTATCTGGAATTGGAATGACCACATCGATATCATGATTCTCACCCCATTCAGCAAGGATTTTATCTGCCAGTTTTTCGCCCATGCGTAGGCGTGATTTGTAAACTGAGATGTTGTCCATAATCGAATCTGGACGAGCAAAGTAAACATATTCAAAGATACAAGGCGTGTATTCTTTTTGCTCGACGCACTGATGCGTATGCAGTTTATGGTTCAAATCAATGAAAATTGCTTCGCCTGGTTTTACATCACGAACGATAGTAAAGCCAGAACCTGTCAATGCAACTGATTCAGAAGCAACCATATACTCAGTGCCGCCATTCGGTGCCATACGCTTACCAAAGATAAGTGGACGGATACCGTTTGGATCACGGAATGCAAGTAAGCCATGACCCGTGATCAGAGCTACAACGCCGTAAGCACCTTCACAGCGTTTATAGACAGCTTTTACTGCTTCAAAGATATCATCAGCCGTTGGATGTGTTTTACCTAGATTCTGCATCTCATGTGCCAGTACATTCAACAGTACTTCAGAATCTGAGTCAGTATTAAGGTGGCGGCGATCTTCGATGTACAAAGATTTGGCCAAACTCTCAGCATTGGTCAAGTTACCATTATGCGCAAGGGTAATACCATATGGTGAGTTGACATAAAATGGCTGCGCTTCGGCGCTGCTAGAAGTACCAGCTGTCGGGTAACGAACGTGACCGATACCGAACTTACCAACCAGTTTCATCATATGACGATTCATGAATACGTCACGTACCATGCCATTTTCTTTACGTAGATAGAGTCGTCCATCTTGCAAAGTGACAATACCTGCTGCATCTTGCCCGCGATGCTGTAGCATCGTCAAACCGTCATAAAGAATCTGATTGACTGGTTCGTGAGCTGCAACTCCAATGACTCCACACATAATAGCTATATCCTATTTTGACTCATACATTAGTACGACAATAACGGCAAACTTAACGACAGTATATTGCTAAAATCATTCACTGTCGTACGCCGCTAACCTGATGATATTGTAAGAAACTTAACGAGATTTTTCGATAATCTATGTTTGATTATCAGTGACACGTGCAAACATTTAGAAGTATAAAAAGAAGTAAAATAATGGACAGTTAGATAAAATAATAGGCAATTCAACAATTACGACTGACTGACCTGATCCCAAGCCATGCCTAATACGTCTGATACCAAAGCCTTGCCCATCGGTGCATACGGCATTAGCTCAGGCGCTAGTACGGAGGTTTGCCACTGCGGCATCTGTACTAGCAATGGCGCACTGACGCTCAGTACAACCAAGACCATTAGTACGTTTTTGGCAGCACCCAGTAAGCCGCCCGCCATCTTGTCCAAGACGCCCAAACGTAAGGTTTTAAGCACGCCTGAGAACACAAAAGCCATCAGATGCATGACTGCCAATATGGCAATCACTACCAATAAAAAAGCCATGGCCATCTGTAACACAGGGTTTTGTACGATACCCGTTAATTGGGGTGACACTACTCCTGCCAACCTAGTAGCAGCGATAAGAGCGATAAACCAACCTACCAAACCTATTGCTGTTTTAATCAGTCCTACTTGAAAGCCGCGCCATAAGCCAATCAAGACAACAGTAGCAATCACAATATCTAAACCACTCATGCTTTACGCCTTATTACCTTATTTATTGGATTAACTTTCCATGGCATCGTAATAGCCACCGATTGCCTGAATGCAAGACTGCACCAGCCCAGGACCACGATAGATAAGCCCCGTATAGAGCTGAACCATGTCTGCGCCTGCTTCAATTTTTTTGACGGCTTTAGCACCGCTATCGATACCGCCCACGCCTATCAAAGCGACTTTACCATCTAACTGATCAGAGAACTGTTGCAAAATCTGGGTACTAATATGACTCACAGGACGACCTGATAGACCACCCATTTGATCACCATCACGCAAGTCTTCGACACCTACGCGGCTCAATGTCGTATTAGTAGCAATCAAACCATCAATTTCAAAGTCTATTAATTGCTGCGAGATATAATCAACTTGTAATGGCTCTAAATCTGGAGCAACCTTAAGCACTAATGGGACATAAAAACCATATTCAGTAGCCAACTGACTGTGACGGTTTTTAATCGTATCCATCAACTGAGTTAGTGCTTCACCACTTTGCAAATCACGTAAATTTTTGGTATTTGGCGAGGAGATGTTGACCGTAATGTATGAGGCATGCGGATACACACGCTCTAAGCAATACACATAATCATCAGCGGCTTGCTCTACTGGCGTATCGGCATTTTTACCAATATTAATACCAATATTGCCTTTATATTTACAGCGTTTGACATTGTCGATCAGATAATCAACGCCTTCATTGTTAAAGCCCATACGATTGATAATCGCGTCTGCTTGCTTGATTCTAAACAGCCTTGGCTTGTCGTTGCCTACTTGCGGTCTTGGCGTGACGGTTCCTACTTCTATAAAACCAAACCCTAGCTCAGCCAGCGCGTCAATATAATCGCCGTTTTTATCCAAGCCTGCTGCCAGACCAACTGGATTAGAAAACTGCAAACCCATACAGTCTGTTGGTTGCATTGACTGACCATACGCCAAGCCTAAAACACGCGCTTTATGCGCTTTATCCAATAAAGATAGCGTCATCTCATGGGCGTGTTCAGGATCCATATTAAACAAAAAAGGACGAAGTAAGGCATAAGACATAGTGATGGCAGACCCTGCTTGGAAGAAATAGTGAATAAAAAATGCGAATGAAATCGGGCGCAGCGATTATATCAGCTTAACAGAAATAAGAGCAAAGTTTCAGTCGCTAAATTTCTACATTTAAGCGGTAACCAGTGCTGATGAATCTCTGCTACATAACGATGAATTGTCGTTTTCTAAGCTAAAGACATAGCACAAAGGCACTCTTAAACATCTAAGGTACTGGACGTCCATCAGTCAACGCAATCCAACCACGTATAATGCGATATAAATGCCAGATAAAGGTAAAGGTCATAATCAGCAAACCAAGCCCAGCCAATAATATTGAACCAATAGCGATATTGCCACTATCCGCTAGTACGCTAACGCCAAAGCCTCCTAGCGCAAAGGTAATCAAAATAATGCCAATGACGAACCAAACAACACTGTACCAAAAGGTCTTGATTTGCCAATCGAAATGCGTGGCTAGCCATGAACCATTAGCATCATGGCGCTTGGCATAGTTCATGACAATCGGCACAATCCACAACAGACCTGCAGTAAAGTAGCTGATCACATATAAGAAATAAGTGATATGGTTATAAGTAATTAAAGAACGGCGCTTATCGTTGCTCATACTGTCCCGCATTATGTGAGGTTTTCCTTACTGGTAATATTTTTATTCAATAGTCATATGGTTAACTATTTAATGGAGCCGGATAAATGGCTTTTCAATGATACCAACGATAAAGCATTATTTTGCTGTCGAGGATTGAGTGTCGAGTACTAGACACACAGTATTATAAGTATCTAAAATTTCTATCACAGTCTGACGCGTTTTAAGAAGTGACCGTTGCTTGTACCTGAATAGATTTATTGGTCAGGTCTTGCTGCATAGATAGCTGTGTAAATTGCCAACCTTGCTGTTCAAGCTTACCCAGTGCAGTGCTGACAACCGCTTGACTAGGATGCGTAAAGCTCAGTTGCACTGCATCACCAGTCGCAACCACCTGAGCACCTGCTATACCTGAGTTATTGAGCAGCGCATTGATACGACTAGCGGGTGGCATATCAGCCTCTCCAGTAGCGTTGTTACCAGAATTCAATGCACTATTATCAATATTACCTGCTTGAGCACGCAACCAAAAATAATCCGCCACTTGCTCCTGATAGTCGTTTTTACTATCGCTCGCTGCTTGATGAACGCTATAGCCACCATAGCCGCCTATAAACAACAGTAAAAATATAGACAATATAGCTAATGCTAGCTGATCACGTGGAGGTAATGCTTGCCAGCGCGTCGTTAGTACATTTTGATAATTATTCATACGCTCTGACAATACATGAGCCTTAGTACTGGTTGCAGAGACAGCTGCATTACGTTTGGTACGGCGTTGTAATCGTTTCATGTTTTGACCTTTATTACCAATACCTTGATGAGTTACGACGCTGTCGCATTGCTTGCCATGTCGCTGTTTTCTGCAATATTATTTTCTACCACATTGACAGTGACTTGACCACTAAACTGACCTTGGTCATTACTATTCACTTGTGCAAGTTTGGCATTTAAGCCTTGTGCTACCAGCGTGCTCGTAAATTTATCAAGACTACCGCGATCTGGAGCAATCAAGGTAAAACTGAGCGCTGATGGCTGCATTACCAGTGACTGTGCATGCAATGAGGACTGTTTAATTAATGGTGATATGCGTGACAGTGCGGCCATATGTGATGCAGGCGCTTGGCTATCGCTACGCAGTTTTGGTTGCAGCTGTACTTGCAGTTTAGTGCGCGTACTCAGTGGCTCATCGGCGAACCAAGATTGATATTGTGCTGCAATTGCAGTCTTGGTTGCTGCGGTTGCTTCATTATATTTATACCACTGTACGCCATCGGTTGCTATTTGCAGCACTAACGCTGATAGCGCAACCATCATCGCCACTCGCAAATATGGTGATAATTGTGAATCAGTAGATTTCATAAAGAAATTAAGCGCGTGACGTTCGGGACTGTCAATTGGCTTAGGTACTGTAGGCAGGGTCGTCAGCAATAGCTGATGATCGGTGATCAACATTTTAGTTTGCGCCACTAAATCCATGGTCGATGATAAATCTAGTGAGTCAAGCGATGCGTCAACAGGTGCCTCAATAGACGGCAGCACCATTACCTCACTCAAATGCGGGAAACGCTCAAACATTAGCGGTAAATAGCTGAGGGCCATACCCTGACGCAATGATTGGCGTAACAGCATAGTCTGCGAGTCTTGATAGAGGATCACTTGTTGACCTGCGCCCTCTTCTGGCGGTGGCAACAATAAAAAATCTGGCAGTAACGCTACTATATTCATACCGGCTAGCTGCGCACTTTGCTGCCATGCCTCAATATCGTTTTGTGCCAGTGCATACAGTTGCGTCGTATCAGCATGGCTCAATTGGCGGATGTTCAATTGCTCAATAGGCGTTAATGAGGTTTCTTCAAATAAGTACTGCTTACCACTATTACCAAGCTGTTTAAGCTGAGCAACATTAAGCGCCGTATCCACTTGCAACGCATGACTTGAGGGGAAATATAAACAAATTGCCTTTTGGCCATTCGATTTATGATGACCATAGATAGTTTGTAACTGTTGCCAACCATCAACCGTCTGCCATTTCTGTACATCTTCGCGCCAGACAGCTAGCGGGCTATGCTGCGCTCGTAACCAAACATGTAACACTAAACGTGTCCTCGATTATTGCTGCGGTTATAAAAGTACTGTGATGAAGCAGTGCTACTATTTAGAAAGGATTGAGTCATTTTATCTGCTGAGCCAGTCGCTTAATTGGCATGATTGCCTCACTCTGAATTCACCCTATCTAAGAAATGGCTAAGTCAGCCTAGTATGGTTGATCAGGTACAAAACGATCCACTTCAGTGGCCATCCCAGTCATAACAAACTCCATTTCAAACACTCTGGCTTCTGCCAAAGAGAATGACTCAGGATAATCACCAGTCAACAAGCCTTCGATATAAGCGACGATTGACATATGACAAACAACGACCAGACATTCTGCATCAATATTCGCAATATCAATTAAAGCCTCACGGGCATCATCAGAGGGCGTGATATTATCTTGTACTGTTGAAAGTACGTTTGGCATTCGTGACTGGAACGCACACAAAGTCTGCTGCGCTCTCGTATAAGGGCTAACCACAAAACGATCTGGGCTATAGTGAGTGGTCACATACTCTGCCGTTTGTGCTGCTTGATGCTGACCAAAGTCCGTCAGCTGACGTGCGCTATCTGGACGTGTCTCATCTTCTGCTTGACCATGACGTACTAATATAATTTTCATAACCTTCCTTGGAGCGCTAAGTTCGACTTTCTTAATACTGATTTTTAACGGTGTGTCTTACTTATCAGCATCACTGTCTTTGCTTTTAGTATTGCTACCAGAGGTTTTCATATGAGCCGTAAGCGCAGCATTGCTATGATCATGCGCCATGACAAACTCAACATCGCTACGGAATCCTGCTTCCATTAGATGTAGCGCAACGCCTAGAGCGGCCTTGTCTTCATAAATGACCGCATAGAGCGCATGAGTAATTGGCATATAGATACCCGCTTTGGTCGCTTTTTCATGTACTTGCTGAATGGTATTTACCCCTTCAGCAGTTTGGCCAAGCTTTTTGACCGCAGCATCAATACTCATACCGCGTCCAAGCATATTACCGATACGATAGTTACGACTTAGCTCTGAGCTACAAGTGGCGTATAAGTCGCCTACCCCTGACAAGCCCAAGAAAGTGAGCGGATTGGCACCTTCCTCAACGCCAAAACGACTCATTTCTGCCAAAGCACGAGTAAGAATCATCGCTTTAGTATTCTCACCTACTTCGTAAGCGGCTGCCATACCCATGGCAATTGCGTAGATGTTTTTTAGCGCGCCGCCAAGCTCGACGCCGCGTATATCATCACTAGCAAATACTCTAAAGAAAGCACTATGTAATGCTGCTTGTACAGCATGACGTAATGGTTCCGACTCACTTGCGATAACCGTAGCAGATGGCATATTTTTCATGATTTCGATAGCGAGGTTCGGTCCTGACATAACGCCAAAGTTCACTTCTGGCAACACTTCTTTGATGATATCACTCATCATCGCAAAGGTGTCTTTTTCCATACCTTTAGTCAACGATACAATGGACTGACCACTGATAAAAGGCGCGATGTTTTTTAGCGTTTCACGAAAGGCTAAACCTGGCACAGCAATAAAAATAATGTCTTTATCTTTGACACTTGCCGCCAAATCATGGCTGTATTTCAGTCGATCATCAAGCTTATAGCCTGGTAGATACTTTTTATTGGTCTGTGTTTTCGCCATTGCTTTTACCGTACGTTTGTTACGTACCCATAGCGTGGTATCACAGCCATTACGTGCGGCTAAATTTGCCATTGCCGTACCAAAGCTACCACCACCTAAAAACGCCAAGCGCAGCTTGGTAGGATTGCTATGAATGTCTGCCATATCCTTTGCCACAGCTGATCCAACAGGACTAGGGTTTGACTTTTTACGGCCAAGACCTGACTTGGTTGCTCGCTCAAGAATACCTGCAAGCATACCATTCTGCTTTTCAGACGACTCTTTGTCCGTCTCATTATTAGCACTGGTATTGTTTTTATTACTATTGTTAGGGCTTGTCATGTTCTTTTATCCGTGTTGACTGACGTATTATCAATAGAATCTATCGTGCTCAGCGACTGGCCTTATTATCTTTGAATTACAACTTTGTGCAATTATAATCTTATTAATAGACAGCACTGAGCTACATTACGACTCGAAGCGAACTAGCGGTTCGATATCGATAGGTTTGCGTTTGGACTCATCCTTGGGACTTGTGCCAGTATAAACAAAAGCGGTCACATAATCATCTGCGCCTACGCCAAAATATGCTTTTACCGCAGGCTCATTACATAGCAGCCCAGTGCGCCAAACCGTACTAAACCCTTGAGCTTTTAATGCCAAAATTAGGTTTTGTACAGCAGCACCCGCACTGAGCATTTGCTCAAAAGGTGGCACTTTTTTGTGCTCTTGCATTTGAGTCACAGCCGTTATGATCAGCGGCGCTCGCAGCGGCATATTTTGAGTTTTAATGATGGTCTTCTCAGACAACTCTTCGCCATCTTGTAGCGCTTTTGCTTGGGCTGCTTCGAGCAAGGCACGGCCTAACTCATGGCGCGCCTCACCTTGCGTAACTATGAAGCGCCACGGACGCAATTTTTTATGATCTGGCGCAGTTGCCGCACACTCAATGGCAGATTCAATCTGCGCACGCGTCGGTGCTGGCTCATCTAGATTGCCCATGCTGCGTCTTGAATTTATCCAACCTATCAGCTCATCACTGGTAGATGAGATATCATTCGCTGCTACGTTCTTCACAGGCAGTTTTTTGCCTTCTATTTCTTGGCTTTCATTATCTGATATAGTCACTGTTTTATCCTTATTTATTATTATCTATCACTACTTATTATTTATAATATCATTTTCTTATTTTTTAACAGCTATAGAGCAGTTGAGAACTACACGCAGGCAGTCTCAACTCAGCAATAAACTACGCAACATCTTCGACTCGGTGGTCCATGCGTAGATAGTCCTCTGACTGCATCTCAAGCAGACGTGAGCGAGTACGTTCAATCTCAAACGCCAACTTCTCTCCTTGGTACAAGTCTAGAATAGGTTGCTCTGCCCGTACCAATAGTTTTACACGGCGATCATAAAATTCATCCACGAGGTAAATGAAACGGCGCGTTGGATCACGCAAGTCGTCATCTAGTGCTGGCACAGAGTCAACTAAAACGGTACTAAATCGTTTGGCAAGCTCAATAAAATCAGCGGCTGATCGCGGCGCCATACAGAGATGACGGAAGTCACAGAATAAGATATCTTCGGTACAAGCGTTGATTTTTACTTCTCGTCCATTAATAGTAATGGGCTCTTTACTGATTTTCTGATTATTCGACAAGCTCGCAAAACGGTTGGCTAACCAATGGTAGTTCGCCTTAGTAAGCGGCGCTTCGTATAACTCAGCTTGCTGCAATACGCGCAGACGATAATCAATTCCCGAGTCGATATTCATTACCGTGGTATGACGCTCAACTTCCGAAATGGCAGGCATAAAACGGTCACGATGTAAGCCGTCTTTATACAGTCCAGCTGGCTCAATGTTTGAGGTGGCAACCAAAGTAATGCCGCGATTGAACAGCATAGTGAACAAATCGCCCAATATCATGGCATCAGAGACATTAGAAACAAAAAACTCATCAAAACAGATGATAACCGCTTCTTTATAAATAATATCAGCGACTTTCTCTAACGGATCACTCTCACCTTGTAGTTTATTAAGCTCTCTATGGACACGCTGCATAAAATGATGAAAATGCAGACGCATCTTGCGCTCGATGGTCAATGAGTCATAAAACATGTCCATCATCCACGTTTTACCGCGGCCGACACCGCCCCACATATAAAGACCCGTTGGCGCGACTGGCTTAGATTTCAAAAAGCCAAAAAAACCTTTCTTTTGCGGTGCGCTATTGATGAGCTGATGGTATATCTCATCAAGATAGCTCATGGCCTGAAATTGCTGCTCATCCCGAGTAAACTCATCTGTACTGACGGCTTTCTCGTAACGTTGCAATGGAGATAAACTCATAATACGACTCATCGTTGAATTAAATAAATATCAAAATAGTAGGATAATTTAGCATAACGCTGGTACTACCAAGCAAGCCATGCTAAACCATATCAAAACGGAAACCATCAAGCTGAGCTAGGTAACAAATAAATTAGCTGTCCTGCCCAAAGCTATGCTTGTCTAATAAGCCCTTGAGCTCTGATAAGCGACCATGGAAAAAGTGACCCGCGCCATCGACCACGCTGACTTCAATGCCTAATCGGTCTGCAAATGCCTGCATATTGTCAGGTTCAATCACTTCATCCGCATTACCATAAATCTCAAAAGTTCTATCCGCAGGCAAATTAATATCAGTACTGTCGTTTTTTTCGACTGATGGTGCGATAAGGGCAATTTTCGTCACTTCAAAGTCACCCAGCCCCCATATATGTGCGGCCTCAAGCACTTGTTCAGCCACGCGTGCTGTGACATAGCCACCAAAAGAAAAACCACCCAGCCATAGCTTTCGAGCATTGGTTTGTTCAGCAATCCATTGTAGCACGGTCATTGCATCGACCACTTCACCTTCCGCATAATCATGCTCGCCTGTCGATTGACCGACACCGCGAAAATTAAAGCGCACCACATGCATACCATTATCACGGGCAAAGCGATACATAGTGGTGACCACCTTGTTATTCATCGTACCATCAAACAATGGATTGGGATGGCACAGCAGCGCCACCGTGTCTGTATTTGGATCATTAGGATTGTCATTTTGCCACAGTGCGTCAACCTCGAGCACGCCAGCAGGAGCAGGAATCAATTGCATAGTATTACTTATTAATAAAAAATGAATGGGTCAATTATCCTAGATACAATTTATATTTCAAGTGATTTGCTGTGTACGGATGCGACTTGTTTTATTTTTGGTCAATAACGGTTGTCTGTAGTTTTACAATATTGCTGTTCTTGAGGTTGCAAATTGATTTATATTCAGTGCAAGGTTCATCGGCAATATACCCGTAATACAGCACACAATAACTGTCTAGACAGGTAATATCTAGATAAGCTACATTCATAAAGCTTTGCCCATAGCTAAGACGTTCTGTTTATATAAATCAGGAATTATTTATGAATACTTTTAATAAAACTGCCAGTTTGACGGCAACGTTAGTGGCTGCACTTGCTTTGAGCGCCTGTCAAAGTACACCTTCTTCACCAGTGATTCAGCGCGCCAACTCTATCTATGAGACAACCGGTATCGCTGATACCAAAGTCAAAGCACAACAAAATGCAATCGATAGTGCTCAAAAAACCTGTCGAAGCAAGCAAGTGATTATCGTTGATGATAATGTCAAATATAATGGTATCTTAAATGAGCGTACTGGCCGTATGGTTGGCCAAGTAGGTGCTGTCGTTGGCTCGATATTTGGCACGGGTACACCAGATTTGTCACGTAGCGATGATTATGAATACACCATTAACTTCCGCTGCCAATAAACATAGTCAATACCATATAAATCAGATACAGTGTCAGGCTCACTCAATCTACTATTTGTAGCACTTTCACTCGCCTTCCTTGTATCTGAATTATCTTGAACCGACTATATCTAGCTAAAAATACCCATCTACTTTTCTCTACACGACAACTTCTTTTAGACGGAAACAGATTTACGATCTAACCGCTAACATTAAGTGATATACAATCCTTCTTTGATTAAACAGCCAACAAACTGAGATATAGATAATATATCAATCAAAGCTTGTTGGCTTCGCTTTTTGTGCGCGCTGTTTTAAGTTAAACTGTTCCCTATTGTATTTAACCTGCCCTCATCAGCTTTTTCTGTTTTAATCATCTTTGGTCTTCTATCATGCGCAAACCCAATCTTTCAAACACCAAACAAGCCAAAGTATTAACGCCTGCTAAAGATTTGGCCACTCTAGAGGCAGAACTCGCTGAGCAGGAAGACCATCTAGAGGATACAGTCCTACGCCTAAGTGATTATTTATCAGCGGTTGAGATGGTCATCAAACAAACTTTTGATCACCGTGTCTGGGTAAAAGCTGAAATCCGTAATCTGTCGAGTAAAGGTGGTCATTACTACTTTGAACTGGCAGAAAAAGATGACGATGGCAAAGTGGTCGCCAGCTGCCGTGGCAATCTATGGCGCTTTAAAGCTGCTCGTGTATTAGCTAAGTTTGAACGTGCGACTGGCATGCCGCTCGAGCGTGATTTGACCGTACTCCTTAAAGTATCGGCAGGGTTCCATGCCCAGTACGGCTTTTCAATCACCATTGAAGATATCGATCCCAGCTATACACTAGGCGACTTAGCACGGCAATATGCAGAAATGGTTGACCGCCTAACAGGTGAAGGGTTATTACATCTCAATCAGCAGCTACCTGCCCCTTTTGATATTGAGCATGTGCTGGTCATCGCCCCTGAAAAGGCAGCTGGATTGGGTGATTTTCAAGCAGATGCCGATCGCTTAGCCAGTACAGGTGCATGTCACTTCCACTATCATAATGCGACTTTTCAAGGCAATCATGCACCCGCCGAGATACGCCAAGCCATCGTTAGCGCCCAGCAGCAATTTTACGATACTTATCAGCGTCTACCAGACTTGTTGGTTATTATTCGCGGCGGCGGTGCGGTTGGCGACTTAGCTTATCTCAATGATTATGAGCTGGCAGCTTTGGTTGCTGAGCAGCCTATTCCTGTCTGGGTGGGCATCGGTCATGAGCGTGACAAGGTCATCTTAGATGAAGTGGCACATACTAGCTTTGATACACCCTCAAAGGTGATTGCTGCTATCCATAGCCACTTGGCCCAGCTCGTCACTCAGACGCTACAATATCAAGCTCAAATCAAGCAAGCGGCACAGCGTCAATTGAATACTGCCGAGCAACAAACCGCACGCCAATTAAGCCAAATACAGTCGCAAACGATTGGCCAACTAACCGCTCTACGAAAAGACAGTGATTATGCATGGCGCAGTATTCAGCAAAGTGCCCAGCGTCAAGTAAAGCAAGCTATCAGACTGACAGCTGAGCGATACACACAAACGCAAACCTTGGCGCATCAACAGCTCGCAAAAGCCGCTACCAATAGCAAAAGTCATCAAGAGTCAATCATGCAAAACGCACAGCAGCAAATTGTGCAAGCACAGCGTGATAGCGAACATCTACGTGATATTGTGCTATTACATCGACCGTCTCGCGTACTCAAGCAGGGCTACACCATGCTCACGGATGCTAAAAACAAGCAAATACTCACTAGTAGTACCCAACTCTATCCTGAGCAAACCGTCAATATCATTTTAAAAGATGGCAACGCAAAAGCGCAGATTATCGATGTCACTATGGATAAAGAAGCAACGGAAACCTCAGGCGCTCTAACTTAACCACATAATAATATCTACAGATTACTCATCTACTTATCTTTAAAAATTAGGAAATTTTATGACTACCCCTACTCGCCGACGCAAAAAAGCCGCCCCAAAAACCTTTAAGGCGGCTTATGATATTTTAAAAACCAATGCGGCTGAACTACAGCAACAAGATGAGCCTGATATTGATAATCTAATGACAACGGTTGAAGAGTCTATTGCCGCTTATCGCGTTTGCGAGACTCGTATCAATGCTGTACAGCAAGCATTGGATGCCGCCTTTGCCGAAGAAAAATCTACTAGCAGTGTTGATAGTTAAATAAAAATCAGCCACTAGATAGCAGCTGATTGGTCAAACCAAGCGCATCAATCTTATTTGGCACATTTGGCAATGCAACAGTTTGATATTCGGTTTATTCTGGTTCGTCAACTTCAAAGACTTGGCGCAGGTAGGCAAGATACGTGTCGTTATTAATCATGGTCTTGCCTGGGCTATCAGACAGCTTTGCAACTGGCTGACCATTGCACTCTACCAACTTGAGCACGATATTAATCGGCGTAATGCCCATATCATTGGTTAGATTGGTGCCGATGCCGAAACTGGTTCTAATGCGACCTTTAAAGTATTGATGCAGCTCCCACGCCTTCTCTAAATCTAACCCATCGCTAAAAGTTAGAATCTTGGTTTTTGGGTCTATCTTTAGCTTCTCATAATGGGCAATCGCCTTATCACCCCAAATATATGGGTCGCCGCTATCATGACGCAGACCGTCGAATAGTTTAGCAAAATACAAATCGAAATCACGTAAGAACGCATCCATGCCGACTACGTCTGTCAATGCAATACCTAAGTCGCCACGATACTCATGCACCCACGCTTCAAGCGCGGCCTTTTGTGAATCTCGCAGACGCACATCTAATGCTTGAAACGCCTGCATAAACTCGTGCGCCATGGTGCCTATTGGCGTCATTCCTAATTGCTTGGCCAAATATACGTTTGATGTACCACCAACTATCTTTGGCTCGGCTTTATGTAACGTTTTCACTACGTGTGCTTGCCAGCGTCGACTAAAGCGTCTACGCGTGCCAAAATCAGCGACGATAAATGGCGGTGTATACTGACCGTACTGGGTTTGCTTTTCGGCATATTGATGTAATAGCGCTACTTTTGCATCGAGGCGACGTTGTCCTTCTTCAATCACGCTGTCATTAGATAGCGCATTAAAATACAGCTCATTGACAATAGCCAGTACAAATACTTCAAAGAACATCGCTTGAATCATCGGCCCTTCGATATCGATAAACAGGCGACCTTTATCGTCTGTACTTACCGTAATAAAACGACGCTTTAGCTTAAATAGCTCTAGATAGTCAACGAAATCTGAGCGAATAAAGCGTAAGCTACGCAAGTACTCGAGCTCATCTGGCAAAAATCGCAATTCGCATAAGCTGTCTAGTTGCTGCTCTAGATCTTTTTGGATATCAGCCAACGGATAGGCTGCATCTTTGTTATTACGGCAGCGAAAGCGATAAACACCATGGGTTTGCGGGAACTGATGCAGCATGGCTTGTAACATCGTAAATTTGTACAAATCATTATCAAGCAATGAAGTAATAATAGGTGCATAAGAAACGGTCATGCTATGGCCTTAAAAGTGCAAAATAAGAAACAAACGTCATTTGATAGACAAAGCGACATCATATGTGGACGATAAACAATACACGCTCATTCATTATGAGCCATCGATAAACCGTTCAGTATAACGAAGTTTGGTATTTATTTCAGAGTTCACTTTTGATTGCAGCAAAATGATAGTGAAAAGCCAGTAAAATGATTGCGATTATTTACACCATTCATAAAAACATTGTATAAGTCTATCCAGACAATCTATTCATAAATGGTTAGCACAACCTATGATTTTGCACTCATAAACTGCTCGACGTAGTCATCAGCAGGATTATGCCGCAACTCGCTTGGCGTCCCCGTTTGTATGAGTCGACCACCATTTAGCATACTGATACGCTGACCTACTTTGACAGCTTCATCGATGTCATGGGTAATAAATACAATGGTCTTGTTCAATCGATCTTGTAATTCGAGTAGTTGGTCTTGCAACTGAGCGCGAATGAGCGGATCAAGTGCAGAGAACGCTTCATCCATTAGCAAAATTGGATTATCCGTCGCTAAGGCACGAGCCAAACCAACGCGCTGCTGCATTCCCCCTGAGAGCTCATCAGGGTAGCTGTTTTCCAAATTGGATAGACCTACTTCATTAAGCCAATGTCGAGCCGTTTCGTGTCGCTCGTTTACGCTCATTTTTCGGACACGCAGACCATAAGCGACATTTTGTATGACCGTCATATGCGGCACTAAGCCGAAATGCTGAAAAACCATACTGACGGTCTGCTGACGATAATGCTGCAACTGTTTATCGTTGAGCGCTAAAATATTAATAGCCGTAGCAGAACGCTCTTCTACTACCGTACTTGTATTATCTGTCGCTGATTGCCTATCAGTCGTTGTATGAGTCGCATCTTCTCTATTCAGAGCAGTATCTACCCATATCTCACCACTGGTTGGATCTATCAAGCGGTTAATATGGCGTATCAGCGTTGACTTGCCCGATCCTGATAAACCCATGATGCAATGCAACTCGCCTGCCTTGATATCTAGATTGATATCATACAGACCAACTGAATAGCCGGTTTGCTCTTTTACTTTGATGCTATCCATACCCTCAGCCAGCAATGTCAATGCAGACTGTGCTTGCGTACTACTGGCATTATAAATCTTACTGATATTTTTTAATTGGATATGATTCATCGGTGCTCTCACTATTCACGTGGTTTTTAGTATTAGGGCTTCGGTCAATTACCATGGGTCCAATCGTATACCACTAGATAATTTTTTATCCAATCGGACGTCTGCCTGCTTCGATGGTTTTTTGACGGGTACGCTTACCTTGACCAAATGCTTGCGTAATACGGTCAATGATAATGGCAACGATAACGATGGCCGTACCTGCTTGTAGACCTTGACCGATATTGAGCGTTTGGATAGATTGCAATACATCTTCACCAAGCCCAGGAGCACCAATCATTGAAGCCAATACCACCATGGCAAGTGACATCATCACAGCCTGATTGATACCTGCCATAATACTGGGCAGCGCTTGTGGCAATTTAATCCAGAGAAGTAGCTGTAGGTGGGTACTACCAAAGGATCGTCCTGCCTCAACCATTTCATGATTGACTTGCGTAATCCCTAATGTCGTCAGACGAATCAAGGGTGGCAAAGCATAAATCACGGTCGCGAATAACGCAGGCACTTTACCAATACCAAACAACATCAGCACTGGTATGAGATATACAAAACTCGGCATGGTCTGCATGATATCTAGCACTGGCGTCACAATCTTGCGTAGCAGTTTGCTACCTGACATAGCGATACCAATAGGAATACCAATCACCACCGTGACCAGTACCGATACGATAAGCAGCGCTAAAGTATCGATCAGTGCGCCCCATAAGCCAAAAGCACCTATCAAAAACAGCCCTGCACCGCATGCCAGCGCAAACCAAATCTTGCGGACACCAAACCAGCCAAGCACAGTCACAAATGCAATAATCAGCCAAGGCGGGATAACCGTTAATAATCGTTCAATAGGTAGTAGCAAATAAGTAAGCGCCATCGTGCTAATAGTACGAAATACATCGCCATAGTTTTGGACAACATTTGCTAAAGCATTATTAAGTGGGGTCTCAAGCGACCATGAAGGAAAGCTTGATGCGAGCGCTGACGCATTGATACTAGATGCAGTTGCTTCTGTAGAGATAGCACCCGTTGAGCTAAGACCTAACTTGGTAGCGAGATTGGTAGCGGCTTCATCGGATAACCATGCTTGCCAAACCTCTGGGTTGTCACGCAAAAACACCATGGCTTGCTCATCACCAGTGCGTTTACTTTCGCTCATCTCCAAGATAGCACCGTTTAGCTCATCAGAGGTAAATTGCACCTTTTCAAAGACAGCTGCTAGTTCAGGATTGGATTCGATAAATGGAGTAGAAACAGCAATACCTAACGGCGATACTGGGAATCCTGACACGCAATCCATCTTACCATCAGCGAGCAAAAGGTTTTGCCAACAAGCATCCTCATAAGCTGGAAACTCTAATGGCGCAAGGTCATATTTGGCCATTAGCCCAGTAGGTTGCCAGTAGTAAAATAACAGTGGCTTATGCTGTTCGAAAGCGGAGGCAATTTCGGCATCAAGAGCAGCACCTGTACCAGGGTGTGCGTTGTTGAAAAGGCTGTCTAGACCGGTGGTTTTTAGCAAACGTGTGTTAAAAATCTCACACGTCCAACCAGAGGGACAGTTCATAAAACGTGATCTACCAGGATCTTCAGGGTCTTTAAATAGCTCCGTATATTTAGGCAGATCTTGATAGCTGCGAAGTCCTGGATTCTCTTCCAAGACGTATCGCGGGACATACCAGCCTTGAGTTGCACCACCTTTTAGCGTATCGCCGATGATGGCCACTTTATTTTGCTCAATGGCTTTTTCCATGATTGGCGAACGGCCAACCCACTGCTCCCCGATGACCTGAATGTCATTCTGTGAGAGCGCTGTATCAAGTGCAGGCCCTGCTCCTGGTACTTCTTCTACTGTGCAGCCGTATCCGTCTTCTACGATATATTTGAGTACGCCGGAGGTAAATTGCCCACTCTCCCAGGTTAGCGCCCCAAATTTAATCGGCGAGTTGCAGGCTGCAGACGCCGATACAGGCAATAGTATCGCGCTCATCCACAGTAAGCTTAATGCAATCCATTGGCGCATACTCTTTCCTATTATTATGTTGTATCGGCATGAAATCACTATCAAAACAATAGAACTAAAAAACAGCTGAAAGGTCTATATCAAGTTTACCAATGCTGGCTCTAGACCATTCAGCTACTATCTACTGTTGTTTAGACTTACTACAAAGTGTAGCGATTTATAGAAGTGATGACAAACGCTTATTTGTCGATTAACGCATTAGATAAATTTACGATAATTTTGATAAAGCTCTTATGAAAAGTCGCTCTTAATTTTAGAAATCTATATTTGTAAATTGGTATTTTAGATAAAAAAATAGCACCTATCTGGATAGGTGCTATTGGTTATGGTATCGATTAAAAAGGTCACTATTAATTTCTATAGCTACTATAAAATGTCTAACTCAAGAATTGTTATTTCAAAAACAGCGCCATCGCCTTTTTAAACAGTCCACCATAAGGCGGCAATAATAAATTCAAGCCATTGAGCTTAGTTTGGACAAAAATCGGCTTCATATGGCTGAGACGTTCAAAGCCAGCCTTACCATGGTACGCACCAGTACCAGAGTCACCCACGCCACCAAACGGCAAGTCGTGCTGAGCCACATGTATCAAAACTTCGTTGATACATAAGCCACCCGAGACCGTATTGTTACGCACGTTTTCGATACTGCTGTAATTGTCACTAAACACATATAGTGCCAATGGCCGTGGACGCGAGTTCACAAAGTAAATGGCATCATCAAGCGTCTCATAATGCATCAGCGGCAAAATCGGGGCAAAAATCTCATTTTGCATGAGGTCGCTGTCAGGCTCAGGCTCGCTGACGATGACTGGCGGCATTAAACGGGTCTCTATATTAGATTCAACGGCAGTTAACGCATGTAACTCGCCGCCTGTTAGCGCATCTAGATAGCCTTTTACCCGTTTGAACTGCTCACCATTAATAATGCGAGAATAATCTGGGTTTTCTTCGATATCAGGATAATGCTTGGTCATCCACTCTTTTGCGAGTTGGATAAACTGGTCATGGTATTGACGCTGAATCAAGACATAATCTGGAGCAATACACGTCTGCCCAGCATTTAGTGTCTTACCCATCATCACTCGATTGACAACAGACTCTAGATTGGCATCATCTAGTACGATTACAGGTGATTTACCACCAAGCTCAAGCGTCACTGGTGTTAAATTGGGCGCAGCGGCAGCCATTACCTTTTTGCCCACCGCAGTCGATCCGGTATATAGAAGATGGTCAAATGGTAGCTCACTAAAGGCGGCGGCAATCTCAACTTCACCGAGCACCACACAGATCATATCTGGCGAAAAATAACGAGCAATGGCGTCAGCAAACGTCTGAGCAAATTGCGGCGCGGCCTCACTCATTTTGACCATAATTCGGTTGCCTGCGGTGATTGCATCAATCATCGGGCCAATTGCTAAAAATAATGGATAGTTCCAAGGCACCATGATACCGACCACACCCAATGGCTGAGGCTGAATTTCATTATGGGCTGGCATATATAGCGCTGAAATAGGCGCACGATGTGCTTTCATCCACTTTTTGCCGTGTTTCTTGGCGTGGCTGATACCGGTAAAGCTAGGAAACAACTCAGCAAACTGCGTCTCTGACTGGCTACGATAGCCAAAGTCTGCACTAATCGCCTTTGCAAAACTCTCTTGGTTATCGCTAAGCATCACTTCTAGATTGTCTAGCTGCGTCGTACGTGTGCCCCAATCATTGATTGGCTGGGTACGGCTTAACATTTGCAAGCGTGCAAATTGCGCTTTCATCTCATCGATAGTCTTCGCCGTACTTAGTGCTTCAGGCACACGCTGCAGCGCAAAACCGGTCTCGGTCACTGGCTGCTCATGGGCGCTTTGGTTGCTATCTGTCATTTGTCTTCCTTGTCATAATCATAATAATAGTCATAAGGTTTGTAATCACTATACTATATTGGGTTAGAGGCTCTATCTTTCTTTCTAGTCAGGTGCACTCTTTGATAACCTACTCTGACTATAAACTTCATCAGATTCCATTCATCACACTTTAATGTAGCGCATCGACTGAGCAATGAACAGCATCTTTGGTTGACTACTGCGTCTGTACTAGCAGTACCTTTATAAGCGACTTACCACTGTTCTATACCTATTATTTCATCATCAATTGCTAGCTGTTTATTATTAGCATTTACGCCATTTACAGACATTGCACCAGTATATATCTTTGGGCGATAGTCGCCAAAACTGCTACACTACCGATGAGCATTATTTATTTTAAACTTGATAATAATAAGACAGATACTCTCATGCAAAATGACACACAACCCCTCAATGATACGCTTGTCAGCAAATCTCTATCAGCGGCCGATTATGTCCCTACTCTCGATGCGATGCTGGCACGCACCCTCGAACGTATCGACCTAAAAAAACAACAAGGGCTGCGTACGCCTGATGAATTGTGGATTGTCGATCATAACGATGTCTATACACTTGGACAGGCAGGCAAAGAAGAGCACATATTACAGCGCACTGATACGCCTATCATCAAGACCGATCGCGGTGGTCAGGTGACATGGCACGGTCATGGGCAGCTGGTTATCTATTGGTTGTTTGACTTAGACAGTCTCAAATGGAGTGTACGCAATCTCGTCTCCCATGCTGAGCAAGCGATAGAAGACGTCATCAATGACTGTTTGAGTAGCTCACCATCTAATAGTGATAATATCAGTGCTCATGCACGCCGTGATGCCCCAGGTGTCTACTTATATGCAGATACTGCTGCAACAGATGACAGCACCTCTACAGATGACAACTCTCTTGATAATAAGATTATGCTGGGCAAAATGGCCTCGCTAGGCTTTAAGATTAAGCATGGCTTTAGCTACCATGGTATTGCGATTAATTTAAATTGTGACCTATCTTCATTTAACGCCATCAATCCTTGTGGCTATGCTGGCATGCAAATGTTGCGATTGTCTGACTTTGTAGCCATGCAGACAGATTCAGAGCAAACAGAGCCAGATGCGCAGACTGAGCAGCAAATGAGCGATTCATTCAGCTATGAGACAGTCACTCAAAAACTTATTGATAACATCGCCAAGCGTCATGCTGGGCTGATTGAGTTGCGAGCTATCTCGCCCAAGTAAGTTCTGAGCCTATTTTTGCATAATCTTTTTTTGCATAATATCTTGCACGCTTAGACTTAAATATTAAGAGAAAATTCAGTACAAACTTGCTATAATCGCATGCAGTACAAATTGGACGCAGCAATTATCCTTGCTGTATCCCTAGCTCAACCCCTTATTCAAACATCTAAAACAAAAGCAAATTGGAGCATTTTATGGCAGATTTTAACAAAATTTTGGACGCAGGCGACGTAGACGGCGGCATCATCAATGTAGTAGTAGAGATCCCAGCTGGTAGCAGCCATAAAATTGAGTGGAATCGCGAATTGGCCGTATTTGAGCTTGATCGTATTGACCCACAGATTTTTGCCAAACCTTGTAACTATGGTTTCATCCCACAAACACTTGACGAAGACGGCGATGAGCTTGACGTATTGCTATTGACTGAGCAGCCATTACCGACTGGTATTTTCTTAAAAGCAAAAGTTATCGGTGTGATGAAGTTTGTTGATGATGGTGAAGTAGATGACAAAATCGTTGTTGTCCCTGCTGATGACCGTGACACAGGCAATGCTTACAACAGCTTAGAAGACCTACCAAAGCAGCTGATCAACCAATTAGAGTTCCATTTCAGTCATTACAAAGACCTGAAAAAAGCTGGTACGACGGTTGTTGAATCTTGGGGTGATGTTGCAGAAGCGAAAGAAGTCATCAAAGAATCTATCCAACGCTGGAAAGACCTATAATTTATTAAAATTGGCATAAATGCTAATCATAGATAAATACCAAAATACCGCGATCGCAATGTGATCGCGGTATTTTTTTGTTTGAATACTCTGTGTGTAACTTGAATACTCTATATGTAAAATGGTTATAATAAACGCGACTACTCATTCACACGCATACGCCGTAATAAGGACAGCCATGTTTAACCCCGACCCTAGCAAAAAGCCGGTCAATACCAAGTTGCCAAAAGACGTCATCATGATGGTCGAAAAAAACAACTTGGTAATGGCCATCAAAACGTTGGCGGCAGACGAAAACATCAGTATGGATGAAGCCAAAACTAGGATTGATGCTTATGAGACCCAGCTAAAAGTAAAGCAACAACAGAAGCTCAATACCATCGCTAATAAACAAGGCATTCCTAATCAGGCCATTAGCTTTGATAGAGAGCAAGAAACCGAAGACAATCCTGAACCCCTGGTAAAAAACCGCGTAAAAGCCGCTAGTCAGAAACAAGACTTTAAAAGCCTACAAACTGGTATGGATAGTAAATTAAACGACTTGGGATACAAGAAACCTCTACTGCCCTATTGGCTAAAACGACTGCTCGTCATTGCTGTCTTGATGATAGGAATATTTTGGATATTATGGCAAGTATTTGGTTAAGTGATTTAGCTAAATAAAGGACTGAATAAACATACCTTCTATAAAACTGCATACTGGCTAGCTATAATTTAAGAATGTAGCTAGTCAGCATGCTAACTGAAAACCTGCCCTTGAATCTTTTCACAGCGTCCACTAATCTAAAACTACTTAAAGCAATCCTTTATATAAGAAGTAACAGCCTACGAGGGTTAACAGTACTGCAAAGCATTTTTTCAGCAACTGTGGCGATAATGCATGAGCAACTTTTGCGCCTAGCTTGGCGGTGAAAAAGCTCATGATACTAATGCCCAAAAAAGCATAGATATGGACAAAGCCAATCGTATTGGGCACGTCGACTTGAGCTTGCATGCCAAAGAACATAAATCCTAGCGCACCTGCAATCGCGATAGGCAATCCACAAGCGGCTGAGGTTCCAACGGCTTTTTGCATAACCACACCGTAACGCGTGAGATAAGGTACGGTTAAGCTACCACCGCCAATCCCAAAAATAGCAGAAGCAATACCGATACCCGCCCCTGCTGCTAATTGCTTAGGCTTTGAAGGCAAGGCTATATGGACATTACCAGCATCGTTATTTGCTTTCTTTTTGCCACCCATAAACATTTTATAAGCGACCCAAAGCAAAAACACACCAACAATCAACTGCAGATATAAACCAGATATCTGTCCTGCGATCCCTGCTCCTAAAAAGCAGCCTATTGCTAAACCTGGCGTCAGATTTTTAAAGACAGGCCACATGACTGCGCCTTTCTTGTTGTGCGCCATGAGCGAGCTTATGGACGTAACGATAATAGTCGCCAGTGAAGTACCCAAGGCCAAATGCATAATAGTGTCAGGACTGTAACCCATTTGCGTAAAGACGATAAATAGCAGTGGTACGATAATAGTGCCACCGCCTACTCCAAATAGCCCCGCAGCAAATCCTGCTAGCGCCCCTATTATTAAAAAAGTTATTAATTCCACAGGATAGTTACTTCTTATTTAGATTTAATGAGATGATTATTATAGTTAAACGACTGCTCAATATTGCACGAGCAATAGCCCATAGGCTTAGGTGTTGAATAATAGGTATTAGATTAAATAAGTTCCACTTGCCCTACTCTAGAATAGGCACGGTTAAAATAAACCAACCCTTCATCAGTTCCGCCTTGTGGCTCAGCCTGATTGATGGCGACAACGCGGCACATAAAGACACTATGCGTACCGACTTCTTGAATTTGTTCAATCTCACAATCAAAGCTGACTAAGGCATCCTCCAATACAGGAGCGCCTGTTTGTAATTGTGTCCAAGAACCATATTCAAACCGTTCTTCTGAACACAGTTTAGAGGCAAAAGCATTGGATAGCTGCTCATGTTGCGCGCCTAATACATTGACACTTAAAATCTTGTTTTCCAGAAAATAGCCATGTGACCGAGACGTTTGATTCATACAGACAAGCAAGGTCGGCGGTGTGTCTGTGACACTACATACTGCCGATGCTGTAAACCCATGCATACCCGTTGCACCTGCTGTGGTCACCACATTGACCGCAGTCGTTAGCAAAGACATGGCATCTCTAAAGTCGGTCGCGTCAATCCTATCTTTAATCATTGCTTCAATCCCGAGAAACGTTAAAAAATAACGTTAAAAAATTGTGCTTCAATTTTAGTTTTGTAAGGGAAATTCTTTAAATAGAATTTCCTAAACGGCTAAACTCTAAGCAGTCAGTTCTTGACGAACGATTTGAGCACCAGCGCTTAAGGCTGCGAGCTTACCACGTGCGACTTGGCGAGACAAAGGTGCCATGCCGCAGTTGGTCGCAGGATACAGCTTATCAGCATCGACAAATTGTAGCGCTTTGCGTAGCGTATCTGCCACCTCTTCCGGTGTCTCGATAGTGTTGGTTGCCACATCAATGGCACCGACCATCACTTTTTTACCACGAATCAATTCAATCAGATCCATAGGTACACGTGAGTTTTGACACTCCAGTGAGATGATATCGATTTTCGACTGTTGCAGTTTAGGGAACGCTTTTTCATATTCGCGCCACTCTGAGCCCAGTGTCTTTTTCCAATCGGTATTGGCTTTGATGCCGTAGCCGTAGCAAATATGTACTGCTGTTTCGCATTTTAGACCTTCAACAGCACGCTCTAAAGTTGCAATACCCCAGTCGTTCACATCATCAAAGAATACGTTAAATGCAGGCTCATCAAACTGGATAATATCGACGCCAGCCGCCTCTAATTCTTTTGCTTCTTGGTTCAGGATTTTAGCAAATTCCCAAGCCAATCTTTCACGGCTTTTATAATGACCGTCATATAACGTATCAATCATCGTCATCGGCCCTGGCAGCGCCCATTTAATTGGCTGATCGGTTTGCTGACGTAAAAACTTGGCATCATCAACGAATACGGACTTTGGACGGCTCACCGCACCAACGACTGAGGGCACGCTCGCATCATAGCGATTACGGATTTTTACCGTCTCACGCTTCTCAAAGTCGACACCATCAAGGTGTTCGATGAACGTAGTCACAAAGTGCTGACGGGTCTGCTCGCCATCACTGACAATATCAATCCCTGCATGCTTTTGCTCTTGCAATGAAACGCGTAGCGCATCTCGCTTGGCTTCAAGCAACTGCTCGCCCTCTAACGCCCAAGGCGACCAAATTTTCTCTGGTTCTGCTAGCCAAGAAGGTTTTGGTAAGCTGCCAGCAGTAGACGTCGGTAATAGTAGTTTCATACGAGTTATCTTCTAATTAATTTATTTTTTATTATGTTGATGAGTGATGCTCAGTTAAGCGGCTTGCTTCCTAGCCGTTTCTTTATCAGCAGCTTCTTTTTCAGCAGTATCGCCTGTTACATCATAGCTTTCAGCCCATTCCTCAAGGATTGTTTGATACGGCTTAATAAAATGCGTCTCAGTAAATCTGCCTTGGGTCACTGCCATTTGACTACGCTCGGCGCGGTCATAGACCACTTGCGTCAATGAATAATCTTGGTAATTCAGGCTAGGTTGATACACTTGTCCAGCGCTTGAGTTGGCATTGTAAATCTCAGGACGGTAGATCTTCTGAAAGGTCTCCATAGTACTAATTGCACTAATCAGCTCAAGATCGGTGTAATCACTGAGCAAGTCCCCTGCAAAATAAAATGCTAATGGCGCGGCGCTACCTTCAGGCTTAAAATAACGTACCGTTAATCCCATTTTATGAAAATAGTCGTCGGTCAACGAGTATTCATCTTGCTTGTACTCAATGCCCAATACAGGATGCTGATTGACAGTACGGTAGTAAGTCTTGCTGGTTGACACGCTCAGGCAAATCACAGGTTTTTTGTGAAAGTGAGCGTTGTAAGCTTCTGAATTCAGTAAGTATTGAAACAGCTTGCCGTGCAACTCACCAAAATTATCTGGCGTTATGGATGCTAGGTTTTTGTCGCGATGCTCTGGTAACACAATACTAAAGTCATAATCACGTACATAAGATGAGAAGCTGTTGCCAACCATACCGTCGATACGCTTGTTTTCTTTGTGATCCACAATCGTTGTTTTTAGCGTTTCGATAATAGGAAACGTCTGACCATTGCCTTTAACATCTAGATCGACAGAAATGATATCAACTTCAACAGAATAACGATCTGCTGTCAGATTATCCCAATGCGCCAATGCATTGAATCGATTATTGATCATGGTTAACGTTTTGCGTAGGTTCTCTTGGCGGTGCTCGCCGCGTGCCAAATTTGCAAAGTTAGTCGTCAAACGCGTGCTATCTGCAGGCTGATAGTTTTCGTCAAAACGAATGTGCTTAATTGAACAATTGAATTCTTTACTCATGGTGATCCGCTACCTTATTTATCTGAGATAAAACCAAATCTGTGTATGAGGTGAATCATACCGAAATCTAAACATGAATAAAAACGATACAATTTAAACATAAGATGAATATTATTCATCTTATTAAAAACTAGAGATACAAAGGAAATCTAACAGTGCAAGTTTTAAGGATTTATTTAACGTATAACTAAGCCTTTCACATACTGGCGGTGAAGAAGGTTCTTATACTGCTTAAGCATATTTTTATGGCATAAAAAAAGGATACCGTAGTATCCTTTTTCATCGTATTCAAAGCTAATAATAAATCGACTCTAGTGATGCTCACCAGGAAGGATTTTGGCAAAGGCGCGCTGAGCAAGGTTAGGCTTGCTATCCGTCGTTTGCGCAGCGGTCGAACTTGGGAAAATACGATAGCCAATGGACTGAACGCCAACGTTAAAGGCTGGTACCAGTGAATAAGTCGCCGAGGCAAATTTACCCATATTACTAGCAATGCTATTTGGCTTATGAACGATGGCTTTTGCGACCATCATCGCTGCTTCATCGGGCATCAGTGCTGGCATGTAACGATACAGCTTGGTTGGCGCAATCATCGGGGTACGCACAAGTGGCATAAAGATATTGGTTACTTTGATATTATCGCCTTTGACTTCAGCAGCCAAACAGCGACTAAATGCATCTAAAGCCGCCTTTGACGCGACATACGCTGAAAAGCGAGGGCTGTTTGCCAATACCCCAATTGAGGATATGTTCACGATTTGACCAGTTTGACGACCAATCATCGTTGGCAAGAAACCAAGAATAATTTTGACCGCGCCAAAATAATTAATCTCCATGGTACGTTCAAAATCATGAAAACGGTTGACCGACTCATGCACTGAACGGCGAATCGAACGACCCGCATTGTTGACTAGTACATCGACATGCTTAAAATCAGCCAAAATCTTTTCACTGGTTTTTTCAATCTCATCCATATTGGTCAGATCACATGGATAGTAACTGGCCGCGCCGCCAAGTGTTTCAATATTTTCCTTGACCATTTTTAGCTTATCTTCAGTACGGGCCAGCAAAATAACATGCGCGCCGCATTCACTGAGCAAAAAAGCCGTACGCTCGCCGATACCACTTGAAGCGCCTGTGATGATAATATTCTTGCCTTTGACGGCTTTGGTGATTGCTTTTTTCGAGAGATTGGCCATAAAAAGTCCTTTTCGTTTATTCTATAGTTATTGGTATTCGGTTATAGCATAGCAAAAAATGTCGTATGGAGTGAACAAAACCATAGTGGGCGTTAGCTAACGGGACTTTTACAAATTTCGTCGTCAACATAAATATTTATAAATACATTTTTAGCTTATTGTTAAGTGCTAAGTACTAAGTGTTAAGCTTTTTTCTAATCTATTATGAGGAGTATCTGCTTTGATAGACACACTAACTCACTATATCGACTTAATTGCCAAAATGATCGAAGTCATTGGCGTCCTCATTATGTTTTTTGGGCTATTTCTTGCTTTATATAGAGCTTTTCGAGCGTCGGGGCATTTCAACAATGATACCTACGTCGAGATCAGACAGACCGTAGGCAAGTCTATATTGTTGGGGTTAGAGGTGCTAATTGCCGCTGATATCGTGGCTACTGTCGTCACCGAGCCATCGCTACGCAGCGTACTGGTGCTAGGTTTTATCGTACTGATTCGAACCTTTTTAAGCTTATCGCTACAGGTTGAATTAGAAGGACGATTCCCTTGGCAAAATAGAAAACCTGCGCCTGACAAACAGTCTGATACTGATCATAAGACTGTACCAATTGATAAAGCATAGCTGTTATATAAAAGAGCTATCGAAAGGCAAGACGTAAAAAGTACTGTGAAAAGTAACTAGCACTGATTTATAAAACAATATTTAAACGATTACGACTCATGTGCCTGTAAAAAAGTCTCGACCACTTTGAATTGCCCAGCGGTGCTTTCTTCACCATACATCGCCTGTCTAAAGGCGTTGGAGTTTGGAATCCCTGTCGTATACCATGCAATATGTTTGCGAGCGATACGGCAGCCTGAGTACTCCCCATAGAAATCATAGAGCTCTTGCAAATGGGCTAGTACGATCTCTTTTATCTCACTAACGCTCGGTGCCTCTAGACGCTCGCCAGTACGCAAGAAATGCTCAATATCGCGAAATATCCATGGTTGCCCTTGTGCAGCACGCCCAATCATCACCGCATCACAGCCTGTCATCTCATACACGTGTTGGGCTTTTTGTGCGCTATCGATATCGCCATTGGCAATGACAGGAATACTGATGCTTTCTTTGACTTCGCGTATTAGCTCATAGCGTGCATTGCCTGTATACATGTCTTCACGCGTACGGCCATGAATAGCAATCGCAGCAATGCCTGCCTGCTCAGCACGCTTGGCGACTCGTAAGATGTTTTCACGACCATTTTCAAAACCTAGACGTGTCTTTAGCGTGACAGGTGCATCAACGGCATTGACCGTTGCATCTAGCAAACGCGCGACCAAATCTTCGTCTTGCAACAATGCAGAACCTGCCAGCTTACGACAGACCTTCTTGGCCGGACAGCCCATATTGATATCGATAATCTGCGCACCATTATCAATTTGATAACGGGCCGCTTCAGCCAGTTTGTCCGGTTCAGCACCTGCTATCTGTGCCGAGATAGGCGCAATCTCATTGTCAAAATTGGCACGGTACAAGGATTTTTTGCGTGCATAAAGCGCCGTATCAGCGATGATCATCTCGCTGACCGCATGACCTGCGCCAAATGATTTGCACAATCGACGAAAAGGGTTGTCCGTCACGCCTGCCATCGGTGCGACCATCAAACGATTTTCAATCGTCAGGCCACCTATGTTCAATGGCTGCAACAATGGATGATCAGACAAAGTCGAGGACGAAGGTGAAATGGGAGAATCAATAGACATAAGAAAACGGCTTGATTTGTAAAGAAAACAAGCCGTTATTCTAAGGATTCCTGCGTTTATTGCAAGCGATTAACGTGAATAGCTTGCATAAGCGTTGGTCATTTTTGATACATTTCATGCATTATTTATCAAGCACACTGCCCTGCTCTAGCGTGATGTCATCATCATGCTCTTGCATGCGCCACGGTAGGCTATCAGGCGATACATTAAGGAAATGTAAATACTTCTCAAACTGATCAATGATGTCATTAATCACTGATTCAGATTTGTAGCCGTATAAATCATAGGTCTGACCACCACGGCGTAGATACACCTCAGCGCGATGATGGTGCTCTTGTGGCAAGGTATCTGCGCTGTCTTCAGTATAATAATCAGGCGCATCATGCTCAGATAAGCGCACCTCATACCAAAACTCGACATCGTCACCACGCTGTAGCTCTAATACGGCTCGGTTATTGACCGCGTCATAGTTGACCTCAGTCGTCCAGCCGGTTTCTGCAAATTTGGACGACACCTCCATCATCGAAGGCATAACTACTTCTTTAATATAGCTAAGAACCTTTTCACGCGTTGGCTTATCGGTCATATAATCAATACGCTCACGCCATGCAGACGGTTTGAGTAAATGCGGCGGCAGTCTGTTGTCATTACCAAGGCTTTGATTGCGATGGCCTTCGATACGTAACGCGCGCCACATACCAAACATAGAGATCAGAATAATAATGGCAAAAGGTAACGCACTAACGATAGCCGCTGTTTGTAGGGCTTCTAAACCACCTGCAAGTAGTAATACTGCTGCGACAGCACCTTCAGTCACTACCCAAAAGCTACGCTGCCACCATGGTGTATCACTGCGACCACCTGCCGCTAGCGAGTCAATTACCAATGATCCAGAATCCGATGACGTCACAAAAAAAGTAATAATCAATAAAATGGTCAACGACGACACAAATTCAGTAAACGGTAGATTCTCTAGCAGTTTAAACAAAGCAATCGCTTGGTTGTTTTGTACTTCATTGATTAATGAGGTATAACCATCGACCATAATCATATGTAGTGCGGTATCGCCAAACACCGAAAACCAAAAGAATGTAAAGAAAGTCGGTACTAGCATCACACCCAATACGAACTCACGAATAGTACGACCACGGCTAATCTTGGCGATAAACAGACCTACGAAAGGTGCCCATGCAATCGTCCATGCAAAAATAAATAAAGTCCAGCTGCCGATCCAATTGCTATTCTCGTATGCCTGCAAGCTAAAGGTACGTTCAACGATGTTACCCAGATAGCTACCCGTATTTTCCATAAAGGCATTCAAGATAAAAATGGTCGGACCGACAACAAATACGAACAGCATTAATGCAGTTGCCAATAGCATATTTAAAATAGATAAGCGTTTTACACCCTTATCCATCCCTGCCAATACCGATACCAATGCCGCGGCGGTCACCAAGGCAATGGCAATCACCTGCACGGTCGTATTCACTGGAATGATATCTGGCAATAGATAATTGAGTCCCGCATTAATTTGCGACACCGACAAGCCAAGACTGGTAGCAATACCAAACATCGTACCTAATATCGCAAACACATCGACTGTATGACCGATAGGGCCATGAATCCTGTCACCAATAATCGGGTACAGCGTCGAACGTATTGATAGTGGTAAACCATGACGAAACGCAAAATAAGCTAGTGATAAACCAACGACACCATAAATTGCCCAAATATGAAAACCCCAATGAAAATACGCTATTTGCATCGCCTCTTTTGCCGCAGCAATAGTCTGCGGATCCGACATTGGCGGACTAGAAAAGTGCATTACTGGTTCCGCTACCCCATAAAACAGTAGCGCAATCCCGTAACCTGCCGAAAACAGCATGGCAAACCATTCAAGGAATCCGTACTCCGCCTCAGCATGATCAGGGCCTAGCTTGATACTGCCATAAGACGAAAACGCCAGTACAATAATGAACATCAAAAACAGTGCCACTGCCAGCATATAAAACCAGCCGAATGTCTCAGTCGTAAAACTAAGCACATCACTAAACAGAGCACCCGCTGCTTCAGGATTAATAGCCGTACCAATGACCAATAGCAGCATAATAATTGCTGCAGGTACAAAGACTGGTAATAAAATAGTCGAACGAGGTAATTTACTCATGAAAGATAATATCCTCAAAAGTTGACGATGCCTTTTTATAGAAAAGTTTTAATTAAGGCAAAGATTAGAAAATGTGTGTGAATGGTTATAATAATTATCACACTCTTTTCCAAAACCCTAGACAAGCGTTCAACTCGTAACATGACTTTAACGAATGTTACATGACTATTACCAAGAAAATAAAAAAGGCAGCTTGCTAGCTGCCTTTGGATTGTATATGTACTCTACTTTGGTAATTTATAATCTATAAATGCTCGCTAATTCATAAATACCAGTATTTGTTGTACCTAAACAGAAGCAATCTGTTTCCTAACTAAGCATCAATCACTGCCGCCAACTTCTGCGCAATATCTGCCAAATCATTGTTATCAGCTTGGGTCACTGCATGACGACCCAATTCATGGATACTTGATGGAATGAGATGCACATGATAATGAAAGACTGTTTGACCTGCTTGTGAGCCATTCAACTGCATTTGGATAACGCCTTCACGCTCAAATACTTGGCGCTGAGCTTGCATGACTTTCTTAGACGTCATTAGCACCGCAGCAGCATATTCAGGCTCAAGATCCGCCAAATCAACGGCTTTCTGTTTTGGTATGACCAATACATGGCCTTCTGCTTGTGGCATGATATCCATAAAGGCCAGCGTTTTATCATCTTCATATACTTTGTGATATGGAATATCACCATCTAACATTTTGGCAAAAATATTATTGTCGTCATAAGCAGTCTTTTGATTTACTTCAGTCATTATTTTTTCCTTTAAGAGTTTTATTATTAGTTAATTAATAGCTCAATAGCTATCCAAAATAGATAAAAGCATCTGTCATATAGTGGACGAAATATAACTTTAGTACAAGTCAGTATGACAACCGAATTTGAAAAATATCAAGCCATATTCCAACCATGCTAGCTCACTAATTTGTTGGCGAGTCATGCCCTTAAAATGTTATATTAACCCTCTATTTTAATAACGCTATGCTTATGGATTTGCCTACTTTGCCAACCAATAGATCAGATAGCCTAGATAACGGCGACCCGTTTTCAACACTCAATGACAATGCCCAAACGTCTGGATCAAATGTCTCTGTGCCTGATAGTACTGGCTTAGAGCAAATTAGTACTGAGCCTGACAATAGTACTCAAACTATCGATCCAAGCGCTATCATATTAGCAGAAGCACTAACTGATAAAGCCATCAGCTGGCAGATACACAATTGTAAAATTATAAAGAAGACTGTCACGCAAGATTTGCCACTGCCTTTTTTGTATCACTATGACAGTTTAGATGATGCGATCAAACAAACGCACCCGCTCACTCCTGAGTTACTGCTTCAATTCAATACACCCATGTCGGCTCATGAGGCTGCCAAGTTAATTGGCATTGACGAGGAGCTGCTGACCAGTCCTTGGCATGTAAAAATTATCGGCTCGTTAGTGGTATTTAGTGAGGCATTGCAGTTGGCTGTACGGCTACATTGGACCAATACGGGTAAAGAGACGCAGCAGGTATATATTAAAGATGCTGCCGACGCTATTATTGCCGCTTTTAAAGACTGGCAGTTTTTTGGTCGTGTAGACGTCCTGTATAAAAACACTAAGCAAATATTAATTAGTATTGACGAGCAAAACCCTAATACGCAGGCACTACCTGCCGAGTCACTGCTGACGATTGAAGCTATTGGCGATTATCAGCAGCTACTGGCTACTCATGCGCTTGCAGCCATTGTAAAACTAGAAGCAGACAAAGCTGATCTTCCTTGGTTTGACAAAGCCATATTAGAACGTATTGAGTAGCTATTTTGAATAACTGTTTTTTCGCTCATCGCTTTTGGTTATTAATTCTTTATTATTAATTCACTGTTATTAGCATATTGTTTTTAGTTATTCATATCTAATGGTATGGTAACGAATTAGTATTATTCACTAGTACTCACTCTCTATAAAAAGCACACTATCCCTATTAAAACTGAGGGTGCACATTTTAACAACCCCGCCTATTTGTAAGGAATATCACATGGATTATCGCTCAAAAACCTCTACCGGCGGTCGTAATATGGCAGGCGCGCGCGCATTATGGCGTGCAACCGGCATGACTGACGGCGACTTTGGCAAGCCAATCATTGCGATTGCTAACTCTTTCACCCAGTTTGTACCCGGCCATGTGCATCTAAAAGACCTTGGACAACTGGTCGCCCGTGAGATTGAGCAAGCAGGCGGCGTTGCCAAAGAGTTCAATACCATTGCGGTCGATGATGGTATTGCGATGGGCCATAGCGGTATGTTGTACTCGCTACCAAGCCGTGATTTGATCGCTGATTCTGTCGAGTATATGGTCAATGCCCACTGTGCAGATGCGCTAGTTTGTATTTCTAACTGTGACAAAATCACTCCGGGTATGTTGATGGCCGCCATGCGCCTTAACATTCCAGTGGTATTTATCTCAGGTGGTCCAATGGAAGCGGGCAAAATCTTAGCCAGTACTGTTGGTAAGAGCCACAATACCGATAGTAGTGACAGCAGTGCTGTTCGCAAACTTGACCTTGTCGATGCGATGATGGACGCTGCTGATGATAGCATCAGTGATGAAGACGTCGCTGCTATTGAAGCCTCAGCCTGCCCTACTTGTGGCTCATGCTCTGGTATGTTTACCGCCAACTCGATGAACTGCTTGACCGAAGCTTTAGGCCTAGCACTACCAGGTAATGGCTCACTGCTAGCTACTCATTCATTACGCCGCGAGCTATTCTTAGAAGCGGGTCGTACCATCGTGTCGCTTGCTAAACGTCGTTATGAGCAAGATGATGACTCTGTACTACCACGCTCTATCGCTACCAAAGTCGCTTTTGAAAATGCCATGAGCTTAGATATCGCTATGGGCGGCTCAACCAATACCATCTTGCATCTACTTGCTGCGGCCAATGAAGCAGAGATCGATTTTAAGATGGCTGATATTGACCGTTTAAGTCGCGGTGTACCTTGTCTGGCAAAAGTAGCCCCTGCCTCACAGAAATACCATATGGAAGATGTGCATCGTGCTGGCGGTGTCTTTGCATTACTCGCTGAGCTTGATCGCGCTGAGTTATTAAAGACTGACGTGCCGACTATTCATAGCACAACGATGAAAGAAGCAATCGACAAGTGGGACATCATGAACCCTGATAATCATGAAGCTCGCGCACGCTTCCTTGCAGCACCTGGTGGCGTACGTACTACAGAGGCGTTTTCACAATCAAAAGAGTGGTCAAACCTCGACGTCAACCGTGAGTCAGGCTGTATCCGTAGTGCCCAACATGCCTACTCTACAGATGGCGGCTTAGCCGTACTATATGGCAATATCGCCGAGCGCGGCTGTGTGGTCAAAACCGCAGGCGTTGACGAAAGCATCTTGACCTTTACTGGTCGTGCGCGACTATTTGAATCACAAGATGATGCGGTTGCTGCGGTATTGGCTGACGAAATCGTTGCAGGCGATGTCGTCATCATTCGCTACGAAGGCCCTAAAGGTGGCCCTGGTATGCAAGAGATGCTGTACCCAACGACTTATCTGAAGTCAAAAGGATTGGGTAAAGAATGTGCTCTACTGACAGATGGTCGCTTCTCTGGTGGTACATCAGGTCTATCAATTGGTCATGCTAGCCCAGAAGCTGCTGAAGGCGGTGCGATTGGTTTGGTTGAAGAAGGCGATAGTATTCATATCGATATCCCAAATCGTACCATCAACATGCAAGTAAGCGATGCAGACTTAGCCGCTCGCCGAGAAGCCATGGAAGCGCGTGGACGTGATGCATGGAAACCTGTCAACCGTGATCGTCATGTCTCGCCGGCATTACGTGCTTATGCTGCTATGACTACCAGTGCTGATACTGGTGCCGTACGTGACGTGAGCCAAGTCGAGCGCTAGTCTGTAAACTAAATGCTCCAGACATACTGATAAGAATATTAAGCCTGCGCAATGCAGGCTTTTTTTTCACCAAAAAACAACGTAGCTGTCGTTTTGATAACTATTTTTTGCGGTAATTATTTTATTTTGACGTCATGATAAAGAGTATCAGTGACTGACTATCAACTATTGCTGTTAATTGTCATCAATATCTAAAATTACCTTCTTAAAATCGACCCTTAAAACATAACGACGTGCGTAAACCTTATGATTGAAAAATATAACTTATTCTTATTAATCTGCGGGATTGCCTTTTTACTAGGGGCATTGTTTCCTGTTATTTTTAAGCGCACCTCTATCTCATTACCGATGCTCCAAGTCAGCTTCGGTCTGATGATGGGCTACTGGTGGACGTCTTTATCCTTTTTAGACCCACTTGATAACGGTTTACTCATCGAAAAGCTGACTGAGATTGTTGTATTGGTCTCATTGGTTGGTGCTGGTATTAAAATCGACACTGAGTTGTCTTGGCGATTGTGGCGACCAACGGTAAGGCTACTACTCATCACCATGCCTATTGGTATTTTTGCGATGGCAGTCTTGGGGTATTACGCGTTTGGCTTAAGCCTTGGTGCTGCTATTCTGTTGGGTGCAGTGTTAGCACCTACTGATCCCGTGTTAGCTTCGAGCATTCAAGTGGGACCTCCCAATACAGGAGGAGAAGACACACCGCGCTTTACCTTAACATCAGAGGCCGGGTTGAACGATGGTTTGGCTTTTCCGTTTGTATATCTAGCGATTAAGATTGCAGAAGCGTTCAGTGAAGGCAAAGCCTTTACTTACGAGATGCTATGGTCGTGGTTTACTCATGATGTCTTGTGGAAGATTGGCGCAGGCGTAGTGGTGGGTGTATTAGTTGGTAAATTATTGGCCAAAATCGTGTTTTCTAAACATACCCGTGAGACTACCATCTCGCAAGGTTATGTGGTTATTGCGTTGACGCTACTAGCCTATGGTCTTGCAGAGTATGTACACAGTTATGGCTTTATCGCTGTATTTGTGGCCGCATTTGCGTTTCGTCGCTCGGAGTGTGAGCATACCTATCACCAAAAACTGCATGATTTCGCTGAGCAATCAGAAGGCTTATTGATGTCATTAGTGCTGGTTATCTTCGGCATGTTCCTTGGTCAAGGGTTGCAAGCAGGTGTCGAGCTGACATGGCGCGTCTATATTGTCAGCTTTACCTTCCTATTACTTATACGTCCGATTGGTGGGTTTATTGCTTTATCAGGATTGAACTTACCTCATACCGAAAAATATGCGATATCGGCTTTGGGTATTCGTGGTATCGGTACCTTATATTATCTGTCCTATGCGCTCAATCAAGGATTTTTCGCAGATGAAGATGCGCTCAAATTGTGGATTGTCTGTTCGATTGTCATTTTGACTTCTATCTTTATCCACGGTCTTAGCGCATCAAGACTGCTTAAAATGACACCAAAAAAGCAGCATTAAAATTAATGTTGCTTATATTTAAAACAGAATCAATTCGCGATTAAAACTAGCATAATTAAAGTATCTCTTCTACCCAGCTCAAGACGGCTTCTGTTAATGCAAACTGACGAACGTCATTGAGCATAGTGGTATCAAAATTATGAATAAAAGCAAATGACAATTGGCGCTCAGGGTCGCACCAAGCAACCGAGCCGTTATACCCCATATGCCCAAATCCTGATAATGCAGGACTCTTTCTCTTATCCGTATCCTCGTTGTTAACATACAGGCTAAATAATCTATGATAGCCCAATCGCCATTTCATAGCCGCTGGCATAACCGCATCTAAACTCTCAACCTGCGGAGTAGATAACTGCTCAAAAGTAGCACTATCGATCAGTATTTTTCCTTGCCATATACCGCCATTAGCGAGCATTGCGTAAATCGTTGCCAGTGCTTTAGCGGAAGCGACACCATTTGCCGCTGGAATAACAGCCTGTAATGTTTGACTCTTATGACAATCAAGGGCATGTTTGCCAGCAGGTATCAGCGCCGCCTTATAGTTTTTTAGATTGAGCTGACTGGTATTGAAATATAAGCTATTAATACGCGCAGTATTTAATACAGGCTGTGCGTTATCAATATCAGAGCTATCTAGATTTTCATCAAGGCTGTCATCAAGGCTACTTTGCCTCTCAGCTGCACGCTTGTCGTTTATCATTTCCTGCTGCCAGCAATGATAACTAGGTAAGCTTGCATAAGTACGTAAAGTCTCTTGAGAGTCTACTTTTAAGGTTGGTTTTTGGCGTCTCGATTTTAATTGGGAGCTCGTATCCTCTGTTTCTTCAAAATCTTTGGCCAATTTTGCCACCTGATCTACTTTGCTATCTGGTACACCAAAATAGCAGCTGTCGGTGATACCCAGAGGCTCTGTTAGATACTGCCGCAGTGCTGCAACGAATGGTAAATTCGTAACCGCCTCTACTAAGCCGCCCAATATCCAACCGTAGACCAACGCACTATAAGCGCTGTCATATTTGGGCGCATCTTCGGGAGAGGTAATGGGCATCGCTGCAATGTGGCGCAGCATCGTATCCCAATCGAGTACTGTCTCACTATCGACATCGATACTTTGAATCGAAAACAAATCGGCCTGATGCGACATGACTTGTCGCAACGTAATTTGGTCTTTGCCGTTTGCAGCAAACTCTGGCCAATAATGGGCAATAGGTTTGTCATATTCAAGCAGCTGCTGCGAAACCAGCACATGAACCAACGTTGCCAATACCCCTTTACCAGTAGAAAAGTTAATTGCCAACGTATCGGGCTGCCATGACATATCAGGACGCGCCATACCTGTACTGGCTTGCGCAATGCACTGACCTGCTTGATACACGGCCACAGCCCCGCCAGCAGGTGCATCATCAAGCTGTAAATCTGTCAGTAATTGCTGTAATTTTTTTTGAAAGTCAACGTTTATGGGTGTATTAGAATTTTCTGTATTGTGATCCATTATTATTACCTTGCTCCAGTGATATGAATTATTCTATTTTTAAGATGATAGTAATACACAAGCTATATAAAATATTCGAACCAGTATAAATGAATTATGAGCCAATAAAAAAGGCCACCTATTGGTCGCCTTTTTTATTATTTATTTCGATAATATTTTTAGAGTTTGCTCACGTCTCAGACAGCATTGAAATGCAGTGCTGTAAATTTAGTTAACGCGGTACTAGCAAACGATTATGAACTTCTTGTTCAAGCTTGGTCAAACCATGACTGCGACCACGTTCCATCGCTGTATCCATCTTACGTCCACGCAACCATCCTGCCCGCAGCGCTATTGCAGCTCCTACTCTATTACCCGACCCACAGTGCATAGCGACTTTTTTGCCATGATGTTGACGTAATACATTATCAAACGCCAATATCTTAAGCTGCTTTAGCTCTTTAGCACCGCTGATAGGCAGTTGTTCGTAGTGCATACCTGCTCGCTCAACTGCTGATGCCTCATCAAAGCTCAACTCATCATCAGGCTGCAAGTTGATGACCAGCTCGACGCCCGCTTTCGCTAAAGCCGTAACTTTTTCGTCATCTAATGCACCGCACACGATAGTGTTTGCATCTGGACGAAAATAAGGCTCAAAGATATCGGCCAAATCAACGCCATTATCGGCACTAAGATGAATGTTAGCGCCGCTATCGTTAGCAGAGACCGTATCGGTTGCTATCGAGCTATCTGTTTGATCTACGTCTATCGCGTTTTCTTCTGAAGGCATGTTTTGTGAAGTCATAATAATAAATATGTACGTTAAATATGGCTGTTAAATAGAAGCTTTATAATACTTACTCTACTTGCTGTCGCTCTTTAGGGTTACAACACCCGCCAAATGCGGTTTATTGTTTTTAGAGCTATATAATCCAAACTCACAAGTATCATCTACGTTTTTGAGCTGGGCTACTGGCTCAGCAATCAGCTCTACTTCAGCTGGTAAAAAGATAGGCAGCTTAAATGAGACATCAATTGTGTAAGCATCAGGCAAGTCACCCATTAGAGCAAGGCACTTAGCCTTTGACCACATACCATGTGCAATCGCTTTAGGGAAACCAAACGCACGTGCTGATAGTGGATGCAAATGAATTAAGTTAAAGTCGCCTGAGACAAAGGCATAACGACGACCGATATCTTCTGGCACTTCAAAAATGCTATGGACACCTTGTTCGTTTACTTCAGGCTTGACCATTACCGGACGCGGCGCGCTCTTCTTATCTTTACTGCTAGGTTTTTTGCTACGTGATAAATAAGTCGACGTACCTTCCCAGATGACTTCATCTTCTGACTTTACGATAGTCACGAAGTCAAACTGCTGACCTTGGGCATGATCGCGTAGATTATCAAAAGTGACGGACATTGCTACCGTTTCACGCTCTCCAATCGGACGATACTGAGTGACGCTATTATCGACGTGAACAAGACCCAACATGGCAAATGGGAACGGCTCTTTGACCATCATGTTCATCTGCAGCGTCTGTGATAATACCGAGAAGTAAGTCGCTGGCACTTTACCATCATCAGCAAAACCGCAAATTTTGCGATAGTCATCTAGGTTTTCTTGATCGATATGCAAGTCATCTACATAGTAAGTAGATTGTGGCAACTGGTCTCTACTGACCTTGCCACCATTACCGATAGGCAATAAGCTTTTGACAATATTGGCATAAGTGGTGTGCGCTTTTGGCAACGCATCATAATGTTTGTCTGACATAAGTACATCCTAAGTGTGGCTTGAACAAGTTCTTTAACGTATATAAAAATAATCTGCAGTCATTGACTAAAGCCTACTATTAAATCATCTAATAATCATTAAATTTAATCAACCTCATGAGTATCTTTAATAGCAAAAAATAGTTTGGCTATTGGTTCTTGTGTTTTTATCATAAAAAAGCCACCCTTGGGCAGCTTTATTACACTTTATCAGAGATTATTTCGTAAGCATATGTGATACAAACGAGAAATAATAGCTCATATGATACAACTACTGTCTCTATCTGTACCTTGTTTCTCACATATACCTATCAATTAATCAACATTATGCACCAAGTAAGCTTTGACCACAGACGCGAACCGTGTTGCCATTTAGACCGCCAGACGCAGGTGACGCGAACCATGCGATAGTCTCAGCCACATCTACTGGTAAGCCGCCTTGGCTCATTGAGTTCATGCGGCGACCAGCTTCACGAATAGCAAATGGAATGGCTTCTGTCATTTGGGTTTCGATGAAGCCAGGAGCGACTGCATTGATCGTCATACCTTTAGCATTGTCTTCTAATTGCTTGGCAGTTGCGTTAACCAAACCAATCACCCCAGCTTTAGAAGTGGCATAGTTAGTCTGACCCATGTTGCCAGCGATACCTGAAATTGATGATACACATACGATGCGTGCATTTTCTTTCAGTACATCATTGTCCAACAAGTAGCGATTCAATCTAGCGATACTGCCCAAATTGATATCGATGACCATGTTCCATTTTTTCTCATCCATCTTAGCCAACGTCTTATCACGAGTCACGCCAGCATTATGGATGATTGAATCTAGGCCACCACGTTTTTGGGCAGCGTCAGCGATTTCTGCACCAGCGTCTTCACTAGTGATATCTACTGTCAAAGCAGAACCACTGATTTCGCTAGCAACTTTTTGTAGGTCAGCTTGCTGCTGCGGTACATCTAGACAGATAACATGAGCCCCTTCACGAGCCAATACACGAGCGATAGCTTCGCCAATACCGCGACTTGCGCCAGTCACCAGCATCGTCTTGCCGCCCAAAGGCTGGTTCCAGTCAACATCGACTGAGCTGCCTTTACTGACACGTACTACTTGTCCTGATACGTAAGCTGAACGAGCTGAGGTAAAAAAGCGTAAGGTTGAATCTAGGTTTTGGTCTGCGCCTTCTTCAACATAAATCAGCTGCGCTGTGATACCGCGCTTAAACTCTTTACCCACTGACTTCACAAAACCTTCAAGCGAGCGTTGAGCCATTGCTGATTCAATATCCGTGATGTTCTCTGGCGTACGACCAACCACAATCACACGGCCTGATTTTTCTACGCGGCGCGCAACTGTATGGAAAAACTCATAAAGCTCTTTTAGCTGTTCAGCATTGCTGATATTGCTGGCATCAAAAAGCAGTACTTTGAATTGATCATCGCCGCCCGTGTTGGCTTTTGCCTCTACGCCTGCATCAGCAAGTGCGTCTTTGATATCATCGCTGCTATTTACATATACTTCAGCATGCACATCTGACAGGATACGGGCAACAGACTCACTGACACTTTTGTCATCACCAGTAGCACGGCCAACCAATACGCTACCACGCACCAAACGCTCGCCGCTTTCGAAACGATCAAGCGTCGTTGGCATCGGCAAACCTAAGTTTTTTGCTACTTTTTTGCCAATAGAAGATTGAACAAAATCACCGTAACGGTCTGACATAATATAATCCTTATAATTAATGATTCGTATAATAATAAAAAATGCAATGAATCTATTATATAGAGACATTGACATCGTCATTATTTAAATTTAGTAAATCGCCTCAAAACTAGCCTAACTATACACTTCCCTTATAAACAAGTCCAAAAACAGATAATGTCTACAACAATCTGTAAACAAGTCAGTATACAAGCCAGTCGTTTTTAGCAGCGTTAAGCGCCACTATAACATGTTAAAATCTGACCTATAGGTTATGGCATACTTAATTATTGATAACAATATATTATCAAACGTACTGTTATGCAATGCTAATATTTCTTACTAGTCAGTCTATTAGAGCGATGCGTCATGGTCATGAATCTACTACCGACCTCATACAAGCGTCACATAGTTTGCTAAAGAGATACATTAAGTGAATAAAAAACGCCTTATGATAAACAGCTGTATTGCGTAATAAGTGATAATATTTGCTTGTATAAAATAACTTAACTATTTTTTATTATTACCTATCACTTTTTACTTCTACCCATACTTTTTAAGGATAATATTATGAGTAATAAAAACAATCATCCAGATAGCCCTGTAGTTGAAAGTACAGTTGTTAAAGCAACGGATACAAAATCAGATACAACAAAAAAAGAAACCGCTGCAAAAAGCACCTCGACTAAAGACAATAGCTCTAAAGAAACTAGTGCTAAAGAAACTGTTAGCAAAAAAGCGGGCGATGAAAAAGTAGAAACCACTGCTGCCAAAAAACCTGCTCCAGCTAAAAAAGCCAGCGCGACCAAACCAGCTTCAAACCTAAACCGTGTTGCGATTTTAGGTGGTAACCGTATTCCATTTGCACGTTCAAATGGATCATACGCTGATGTTAGCAACACAGACATGCTAACAGCTGCATTGGACGGTTTGGTTGAGCGTTATAACCTGCAAGGCGAAACAGTAGGCGAAGTGGTATCTGGTGCAGTCATGAAACTTAGCCGTGATATCAACCTTACTCGTGAAGCCACATTGAATACCGCGCTAAACCCACATACGCCAACTTATGATATCTCACAAGCTTGCGGTACTGGCTTACAAGCGACCTTTGCTTCTGCTAACAAGATTGCACTTGGTCTGATTGATTCGGCGATTACTGGCGGTGTAGATACTACTTCTGATGCTCCTATCGCTGTCGGCGATGGCTTGCGCAAAGTACTGATCAAACTTGGTGCAGCAAAAGACAACAAACAACGTCTAAAAGCACTAATGGGTCTAAATCCAAAAGACTTAATCGATTCACCACAAAATGGTGAGCCGCGCACTGGCCTATCAATGGGCGATCATCAAGCGATTACCACGCTTGAATGGAATATCAGCCGTGAAGCACAGGATGAGCTTGCATTTAACAGCCATCAAAACCTAGCACGCGCTTATGACGAAGGCTTCTTTGACGACTTGATCACGCCATACAAAGGCTTAACTCGTGATAACAACTTGCGTCCAGATACTACATTAGAAAAACTGGGTAAATTAAAGCCAGTATTTGGTAGAAAAAATGCCAATCCAACGATGACAGCTGCCAACTCTACGCCGCTTACTGACGGTGCTTCTTGTGTACTACTAGGTACTGATGAGTGGGCAAAAGAGCACGGGCTAAAACCACTTGCTTATATCGTCCATCAAGAAACCGCAGCGGTAGACTTCATCGGTAAATCTGGCACCACAGAAGGCTTACTAATGGCACCAGCTTATGCGGTACCACGTATGCTTGAGCGCGCTGGTCTGACTCTACAAGACTTTGACTTTTATGAGATTCATGAAGCCTTCGCTTCACAAGTACTATCAACCTTAGCTGCTTGGGAAGATGAGAAATTCTGTGAAGAGCGCTTAGGCTTAGATGCACCACTAGGTTCTATCGATCGCAGCAAATTAAACGTAAACGGTTCATCACTAGCGGCAGGTCATCCATTTGCAGCAACTGGTGGTCGTATTTTAGCTACTGCTGCTAAATTATTGGATCAAAAAGGTTCGGGTCGTGCACTTATCTCTATCTGCGCAGCAGGTGGCCAAGGCGTGACTTGTATCCTAGAAAAATAAGCTTGGTTACTTTTAAGTGAAAAAGATACGCTGACTTATTATTTTAATCAGTACATATCTATTAATAAAAAATGCCCTTTAATTTATTTAAAGGGCATTTTTTATTGTCTGTACTTTGCTATGATAGAAACGACCTAGATAGTAGCCTCTTAAAAAAGCCGATACGCAAAACAAAGGTAATATTTATGGGTAAGACAAAAATTTTATTAAGAAAAATGAGGCAAGTCATTTTTGGCTCTGAAAAACTGGTGATGACAGAACCGCTTGCAACCGCTGATTTTCAATCTCTAACGACTGAGGAGGATATAGATCGGTACCATCAGGAACAAGCCATTCTTACTGAACGCATCGAAAAAGACATTCTTGATGATGATTTACGTCGAAAAATGCACCAAGACTTAATCGATACATATGATGAAGAACTAGAAAATGAAATAGATGACTATGCACGTGACTTTCGTTTTAACGGACGTGAGATGAGCGAGCAAGAAAAACTGGATCGACGCACCTACTTTCAAGAGTTGGTACGACTACAGCGAGAACTGATAAAACTACAAGATTGGGTCGTTGATCGCGGTGAGCGTATCGTCGTTATCTTTGAAGGGCGGGATTCTGCTGGTAAAGGTGGCGCCATTAAACGCATTACCCAACGATTAAACCCACGCGTGTGCAGGGTAGCTGCCCTGCCGGCTCCCACTGAGCGTGAGCAAACACAGTGGTACTTCCAACGTTACGTGGCCCACTTGCCTGCAGCAGGCGAAATCGTATTGTTTGACCGTAGTTGGTACAACCGCGGAGGCGTTGAGCGTGTCATGGGGTTTTGTACTGACGCGCAATATGAAGAATTTTTTCAATCAGTACCAGAGTTTGAGCGTATGCTCGTACGCTCAGGCATTCGCTTAGTAAAATACTGGTTTTCTATCACTGATGATGAGCAACATGCACGATTTATGAGCCGAATATATGATCCGCTAAAGCAGTGGAAACTCTCACCAATGGACCTACAGTCGCGCCGACGTTGGGAAGATTACACCAAAGCAAAAGAAACCATGTTTGAGCGCACTCATATCCCTGAAGCACCTTGGTGGGTTGTCGAAGGCAATAACAAGAAGCGAGCACGATTAAATTGTATTGCCCATTTGCTCGACCAAATCCCTTACAAAGAAGTGCCTCGTGACGAAATTGAGTTACCCAATCGCAAACGCGATGATGAGTACTACCGCGAACCTATTCCCGATGATATGTATGTGCCGCCTCGTTATTAAGCGACTAGCGCCTACTACTATAAAAATCTAAAGAAAATTGATCTAAAAAAGCAGCCTTACTAAATAATAAGGCTGCTTTTTTTATATTAATAAGTTCAAAACCACAGCCAAACTTATTAAAGATACAGGTGTGATTTCTAGATACTACCTAGTTATTAATAGATACTACATAGTATAAGTCGATTGCAAGCTATCGATTTTTCCCGCTAGTAGGCGCTCAACCTCATTCTTGATTCTTTGGCCAGAGACATCACTACCAATTTGTACAGCAAACCCTGCTGGGCGACTACCTTGACTCTTAGAGTTAATCCAAACCACCTTACCATTCATTGGTAGGCGTTCACTAGAGTTGGGTAGCGTGATAGCAATAAACACTTCATCACCCAATTGCTGAGCTTTGTCAGACGGTACAAACAAAGCGCCATTACTGACAAATGACAAATAGCTGGCATATAACATTTCGATACTTTCATAATGACAGGTTAAAATCCCGCCACGTCCTGGCATTGCCATAGTCAGCTTCCTTCATCAACTGGGTTTAATATATGTATATAAATAATTGACAGTATATTGCAAATTTTCGAACACTAATTAAGCGTTAAAACATGGCTCTATAAGCTTGCTAACTCTTGCATTAGCTTATCATAGGCAAATTTTTCTTGCACATTTTGTTGCAGTGCAATTTTGGTCTGCTGCACGCTGTTGGCAAATGCTTCTAACCCGTTATCAGTAGGCTGATAAGTCGCCAATATCGTTGATAGATTGACATCCTTTTGTAGTTCAACAAGGCCTAAACAGACACGGCGTATATCAAGGAGCATCAGCTCAGACAGCTGTATAAATTCTTTAATATTGAGCTGACCTTGCCAATAATCACTTGCCGCCACGCCACTGCGTTTACCACTACGTAGCGCCTGCCATGTGGTCAACCATAGGCTGCGCTTGTTATACCATGGTACTTGTGCCAAAGCTATAGCAGCTAACGGCGCACCGTTGGCCAGTTGTATTAACTGTTCAATCGCAGCGGTACCGACGGCTTCGCGGTTAATCGTATGACCTAGCGCCTGCGTCACATAATCGATAGCAACAGTTGGCTCAATTGTCTGTAGTGCCAACTGTTGCACACGACTCTTAATCGTTGGCAATAGCTGAGCAGGCGTATCACTAATCAAAAACAGATGCACCTGCGCTTGCGGTTCTTCCAATGTTTTAAGCAGCGCATTGGCAGCGGCTACTGTCATTTTTTCAGCATGATCTAATACACAGATACGCATTCCTTGCCCGCCTTGATAAATAAAAGGCTGCAAAGCACGAATGTCATCTACTTTGACTTTAAGAGCACTATTGCTAGTAGCTTTAGCGCCTTTTTTATCTTTTGTACTACTTGATTTTTCTTGAAGCGCATCGCTTTCGGCACTGATGGGCATACTAACGAGTGGTAATACTTGCAAGCTTGGATGAGTTCCCGACTTGAGCCACTGACAGCTCTCACATACTTCGCAAGCACCTAGTGGGTGTGCGCCACGCTCACGGCATAATAGCCAAGCGACCAATCGCCATACAAAGGCGCGTTTGCCCATACCTTGCATACCAGCAGCGAGCAATGCATGCGGCAAAGACTGCTGCTTAAGTACGCGCTCGGTCAACTGTAACCACAATACTTTTTGCCATGGCAATAGTGGTGCAAAATATATACGGTCTGTGTTATCTAGTGCGTCCATATTTCCTGTCAAATCATTCATGGTTATGGCTCTATCACATTGATTAGGTACTTTAGGTATAGCCACGACAACGATACTTTAGCGTTGTATGAAGCTTAAAATCGCACGCAACTTTGCTCAGACTATTACTTATGAGAGTTATGAAAGTTATCTAAGCTCATCGCGTTTAGACGGTCTAAATCTTCTTGTGTATCGACACCCGCTGGTAACTGACAGGCCGCTTCTGCGATAGCGATATGCTGACCATTTTCTAAAACACGTAACTGCTCTAAGCTTTCAAGTATCTCAAGTGGCGTTTGTGGCCAGTTTACGAACTGCTGTAATAGACTGACACGATAAGCGTATAAACCCAAATGGCGATAGGCGTTCTTTGGTGAGTGCATCTGATTATTATCAGCTAATACAACATCACGATCACAAGGAATCGGTGCGCGGCTAAAGTAAAGCGCACGTTGTAAGTTATTAGCAGATTGGCTGACCACTTTTACTACCGATGGCCGCTGGAACGTATCATAGTCATCGATAGGCTCACAAAGTGTGGCCATCACGCTATCCTCATCTGCTACCAAAAGCGCCTGTACTTGCTCTAAAAGTAATGGCGGTACAAGGGGTTCATCGCCTTGCATATTCACCACAATATCTTGGTCAGCCCAACCTTTGATAGCTGCTACCTCTGCCAAACGATCTGTACCTGAAGCATGCTCACTACTGGTCATAACCACATCAAAACCTGCATCGGTGCAAACTTTTGCGATTTGCTCATCATCAGTTGCTATACACATGTCATCAGCAAAACTTGCTGTCTGCGCTTTTTCTGCTACCCAAAGTATCATTGGTTTACCATGAATATTTAACAATGGCTTACCAGGTAGTCGTGTACTCTTAAAACGTGCAGGAATCACGATATGGGTTTTGGCAGGTGTGGTGACGAACGACATGGCGTATTCCTATAAAAATTATACGGCGATTTAAAATATTAGCTGATATTTATAATGAGGCTGAGGTGTTCATATCATGGTCGATACGAATCCCTAGCGCCTTTAGCTGCGCATCTAGATTATGGTAACTATTCTCAGATAATACAGCCGTCACTGGCAATACCCATAGTCTATTGACAAGTTCTACATACTCATCACTGAGTGCTTGTGTCGCTGTATAGTCTGCCAATAATGCGCTGATTTTTACCGCATCTTTACTGGTTACGATGATAGGATAATCACTATACTGTAAAAGCTCAGCCAAACTAAAATCATAGTGATCAGGGTAAGGATGCCCCATGACCTCAAAGCCAATAGATTCTAAGGTATCAAAAAACCGCTGTGGATAGCCGATACCACTAACAGCATGGACGCGGCTATTATTAGTAGGTTTAACACTATTTAGTTGAGCTGCACTCGATGTGGGATTCCATAGACGTTGCAACTCACCAGCTTGCAAATGCATGGTCAAACGGTCAGCAGACTGTATCTTATTATCACTTCTAGAAGTCTGAGTTGAATCTGTAATTGGCTTTTCATGATAGATAACATTTGCACCTTCTAATCGTGACATCGGCTCACGCAAAAAACCTGTTGGTAATAGCTGCTTGTTGCCAAACCCACGGGCGGCATCTACCACAATCCATTCGATATCACGCTGTAGTGCATAATGCTGCAAACCATCATCTGCAATAATCAATTGCAAATTAGGCTCTGCCTTTAATAGAGTGGCAATCGCTTGCTGACGATTGGGACACACTGCCATAGCAGCGCCTGTCATATGAGCAATCAAACAAGGCTCATCCCCTACTACATGGGGTAAGCTGGTAGCACTAACCAATGCTGGCATTTGACTCGTATCACCGCCATATCCGCGACTGATTACCCCTACTTTTATGCCTTTTTTTTGTAAGTAGCTGACCAGAGCAATAATCAGCGGCGTCTTACCACTACCGCCCACACTGATATTACCAATGACCATCACAGGAATAGGCGCTCGATAGCTTGATAACAGGCCAGCCTTATAAGCTTGACGACGCAAGAAGGTGATGAAACCGTACAACCAGCTGATAGGCAGCAACAACCACAACCAAACAGCTTGACGTTGCCATGCGCGGGTGACTGTCGTCTCAATACTCATTAATCAATATCGCTTATCTTATTGGTTCATGGCTGCATAAAAATTGGCTAAAAACTTCTAAACTGACTACTCGAAATCTCGAGCATACATTTGCGCATAGTGGCCTTGTAGCTGCATTAACTCATGATGCGTTCCTAATTCAACAATCTGGCCGCCATCCATTACAGCAATACGATCCGCCGATTCGATAGTTGTCAATCGATGGGCAATGACCAATGTAGTACGGTCTTTCATTACATTATCGAGCGCTTGCTGAATATAATATTCAGACTCATTATCAAGTGCGCTAGTGGCTTCATCTAAAATTAGAATCGGTGCATCTTTTAGTAGCGCACGAGCAATAGATAAACGCTGACGCTGACCACCAGATAGTTGCAACCCTTCAGCACCAATTTCACTCTGATAACCGTTTGGCATTTTCATAATAAAGTCATGAGCGAAGGCATCTTTTGCGGCTTGTTCAACCTCAGCTTGAGTCTTGTCAGCTAGGCTGCCGTAAGCAATATTATTAAATACAGTAGTATTAAACAATACTACCTGCTGGTTCACCATTGCAATCTGGGCACGCAGACTCTCTAACTTAATGTCTTCGATTGGGATACCATCCAATGTGATTTGCCCTGAAGACGTCTCTAGAGTTCGTGTTAATAAATTAACCAATGACGACTTGCCCGCGCCACTTCGCCCTACTAATGCAACTGTCTCGCCTGCTTTAATATTCAAGGTAAAGTCACGTAGAGCCACCGTCGAATCTGGATAAACCAAGCTGATATTATCTAACGACATTTGCCCTGATAGCGCTTTGCTGATTGTGCCCGTGTCTTCTTCTTCTGGCTCATCAAGTAGCGCAAAAATCGACTCACCGGCAGCCAGACCTTTTTGCAGCTTCTGATTAATATCGGTTAGTGAACGTACTGGCTTACTCAATAAACCTGCTGCTGCAATGTAAGAGATGAACTCACCTGCTGAAATATCATCTATTACTGCAGGTCGCAACGCAAGCCAGACGACAACGGCCATCGCAACCGCCATCAACAGCTGTACGGCTGGCGTATTAATACTATTGGTAACAACCACCTTCATACCTTGGCGTAAGTTTTTCTTGGATGTTTTGTCAAAACGTGCTGACTCGTATGATTGACCACCGTAGTTTTTGACCACTTGATAGCCGCCGATGACTTCATTGGTAATGTGACTGACATTACCCATCGTCTCTTGGATACCTTTTGAGAGCTTAAGATAGCGCTTTGATGCAATGCGCACTAGCCATAGTATTGGTGGCAGTACCACAAATAGAATAAGCGTTAGACGCCAATTGCTATAAAACAAAAAACCAATCAACGCGACAACGGTCAAACCATCACGCAGCAAGGTCTTCATTGAGTCTGTACTGGCAGCCGTGACTTGCTCAACATCAAATATCAATTTCGATGAAATCGTACCGGCTGGATTGGCCAAATAAAATGAACTAGGCAAGCGCAGTAATTTATTGAAAACTTCTACACGTAGCTCATAGACTAAGTTGCGTGAGACCAATGCAGAGTAATAGTTACCCAAAAAACTACCAACCCCGCGCACAAAGAATAGCAATATAATCAATAGCGGAAATAAGGTTTGTTTGCTTCGATCATTTTGATTGATAGCATCAGTAATATATTGCAGAAGCTTGGCGGTCCAAATCTCTGTCCCTGCATTAATTGCAAAACCTAACGCTGTCAATAGCAATGCCCACCAGTAAGGCTTTAAATACCTTAATAAGCGTAATAGTGTCTTACTCTTAGGCGTAATGGGCGATACTGCCGATGCATTTTTATCAGAAGATTTTTTAGAGTCAGGTGAATAAGCTTGGCTCATAAAAGCCTCAATTTGGGTATCGTGGTATGAATGGGCTGTGTGTCACACAGTTTTATGATGATAAGGCTATATATTTTATTGCGGCAGCGTTTGGCCAAGTGGCACCACTGTACTAATGTTTAAATTCAAAAATCCGAGCTTTCCAGCGATATCCATTACTCGTACCACAGACTGATGCGTCGCATTGGCATCCGCTGCAATGACAAATAACATATCGCGATTGCTGCCCGCCTCTTGCTGCAACATACTGGTCAGTTCAGCCTCATTGCTACTAGCAAGTGTAATGCCGTTGACCAAATAGCTACCATCTTCTTGCACAGCTACTTCGATACTGTTGTTTTGTTCTGTCAGTGCGACACCTTCCGCTTCAGGAAGGATAATATTTAAACGACTAAAGTGATTAAATGAGGTAGCAAGTAATAAAAACACAATCAAAAAAAGTAAACAATCAATCATCGGTGTTAGATTAATTTCAAGTGGTTCAACCGTTGGTTTTCTAAAACGCATATCAATCTCTTTAATTCAGCTACCATTTATAGGCTTAAGATTTCTATTCTTTAAAACCGCATTGACTACACTGCCGCTATGCTAGTCTTATCCGAATCCAACCCACCGAATGAACGTTCTTGCACAATACTATCTTCTATTGACGTACGGCTAGAAGATGTAGATGGCTGCGTACTAGCAAGCAAGTGATAGTCATACAACTCTTGAATCATAAGCCCTGCTTGAGTCTCAAACTGAGCATTAATATCAATGATACGGCGCTGAAAATAACGATAAGCAACCAGCGCAGGGATAGCAACAATCATACCTGCAGCGGTAGTTATTAGTGCCTGTGATACACCAGCGGCTAGCATCGTCGGATCTTGCATTGCGCCATCGGTAATCGCTAAGAATGAAGAGATGATTCCTAGTACCGTACCTAATAGACCAAGTAACGGCGCTATCGCACCGATAGTGCCTAACATATTGATGTTTTTTTCCAACTGATGAACTTGGACGCTGGCACGATTTTGCATGTGCATCGTCATCGACTCTAGCCCATACTGACGATATAGCAACCCCGTTGCCAAGATATCGCCAAGCGCCGTCTTTTCTTTTACATTCATCAATTGTGTGCGGCCAATATCGCCATTTTCACGTAAACGAGTTATTAGCTGTTCGCGCAACCTGCTAGGAGCGACTTTGTTAAACTGTAGCGTATGGCTACGTTCAATAATGATGACTAATGCCAATATAGAACAGACCACGATAGGTGTCATTAGCCAGCCACCTGCTTTTACCAACTCCCACATACCTACTCTCTTCCATATTTTTGCAAAAATAAATGTTCAGAGGCGACTTAGCAATTGGATAGATACGGCTAACTCGCAAACGTTATTAAGCTTGAGCTTCTATATGTTTAATCAACGCAGCTAATTGGTCTTGATTGTGGAAAAATATCTCAACACTACCTTGACCATCTTTTTTATGCTTTAGTTTGACTTCAGCACCAAGCATGTCTGTCAATCTTTGGGTCAAACGCTCTACATCACGAGATTGCGCTTGTTCAGCACGATTGATTTTGGGCGCTGGCTGCAAAATCGATTTGACCAATTTTTCAGCCTCTCGCACGGTCATACCGCCATCAATAATTTTTTGCGCGATGATAGGTTGTTGTTCAGAGGACAATGCTAAAAGTGTACGAGCATGACCCATATCTAGCGCACTGTTGGCTAAATGGTCTTTTACTGTATCATGCAGCTGATTTAAACGAAGTAGATTCGATACTGTCGTACGCGCCTTGCCAACGACTTCAGCGATCATGGCATGACTCATACCAAATTCCGTATGAAAGCGCTGCAATGCTGCCGCCTGCTCAATCACTGACAAGTCTTCACGCTGAATATTTTCAATCAGTGCTAATGCAATTGCCAACTCATCAGATAAGGCACGCTCAATCGCAGGGATAACCGCTTTTCCTGCCATTTTTGCTGCGCGCCAGCGGCGTTCACCAGCGATAATTTCGTGAGTGACAAACGCTTCACTCTTATCTTCGTTTGCCAATAGCGGGCGGATAACGATAGGCTGCATCACGCCATGCTGCTCGATAGAAGACGCCAATTCTGCAAGTGCCGTCTCACTCATATCACGACGAGGCTGGTACTTACCTGCTTGCAAACGTGTGACATCAATCTGCACAAGGCTAATCTGGTCTTCAGTTGCGCTCGTATCTGCACTATTGCCACGCGATTTATTGAGCGACGCCTTGCTAGTAGTACGAGGTGAACGTGACGTGCGAGTACTACTCTCACTAGCAGCATCGTTATCAGTAGTCTTCGCAGATGATTTTTTACTGGCTTTTGTCGGAGTGATATCAGGCGCTATATCTGTGGATACAGTATCTACAGGCGCATTGGTATCTGGCGTAGCATTGTCACGCGCCACCATGTCGTCTTGCAAGGCAGAGGCGGTAATTTGCTTTTCTTTTTTGATTGACCCTAATAAGGCATCTAAGCCCCGATTAGCAGCCAACCCTCTTTTCTTCGCCATGATTACCTATCCTCTAACGCTAAAATAAAAGCCAATTGATTACTGATGCGGCTTACTAAATACAATGTTAAGTGCTCTATGCTTATGCTATTCATTTACTGTCTTGATCAGTGACACTTTTTATCTAAAAATCCTTTGTGAGAGACTTTAGATAAAAACTAGCTGCTTTGCTTCATCACTTCAGCGGCAAGCTTTTGATATGCGCGTGCACCTTTTGACCATCTCTCATACGCAATAACTGGTAAGCCGTGAGCAGGAGCTTCTGCCAAGCGAATATTCCTTGGAATATGAGTCTTGTACATGATATCGCCAAAATGCGCTTCTAGCTCAGTAGAGACATCACGAGCAAGCGTATTACGCGCATCAAATAGCGTTCTGACCACACCGCGAATATACAGCTTAGGGTTCAACTCTGTTAGGCGTTCAATCGTTTGTGATAAGTCAGCCAATCCTTCTAGTGCATAGTACTCACACTGCATAGGGATAATCACACTGTCCGTAGCCACCAACGCATTAATCGTCAGTAGATTCAAACTAGGCGCACAATCGATAATCACATAATCGTATGGCTGTTTTTGTGTAGATACCTGATCGTTAACCAATTCGGCCATGGCGGTTTTAAACAGTTCATGACTATCGGTCTTGCTCATTAGCGTAATGTCCATGCCAGCCAAATCGCGATTGGCACCGATGACATCGAACCCTGCAGGACTAGTAACAATTGCTTCAGACAACGCGACGCCATCTAGCAAAACGTCCGCTATGGTAAGATCTAACTCGTTTTTGTCAACACCTGTACCACTGGTCGCATTACCTTGTGGGTCTAAGTCAATCAGCAGTACATGCTTGCGTTTAGCGGCCAAGCTGGCGGTCAAATTTACTGCCGTTGTGGTTTTACCCACACCGCCTTTTTGATTCGCAATTGCTATGATTTCCATACACTCACTCAATTTTATTAGGGTCTATTACTTTTGACTCGGTTGGTACAATTATTTTTTTATTCAATCTTGTGCAGCGACACTCGCTCAGTATTTAAAAATAAGCAATTTATGGTCTAAAATGCTCAGTTTGCGTTCGAGCATTTTAAATGCTTTTAAATACTATGTCATTTAGATACAGACGTAAACTGTGTTTCACAAAAAACAGGGCCTGTTTCATGACTGCGAAGTATTTATGGCTTAACTGTCTTTAGCAGACATTTCAATTAAATGGCGACTGTCGTGCAAACGTGGCACCGTCAGCTTAATGGTTTTGATATGCCAATCGCTATCGAGTGCTTGCAGCTCTTCTTCATTCGGGACTTTGCCTTTCATAGCACATAAGAAGCCACCATCTGCCAATCTTGGCTGCGCTACTTCTACAAAATCTATCAAACTGGCGAACGCTCGCGATGTCACCACCGCATAACTTGCTTCATGCGCTTCAATACGCGATGCGATCGGCTGCATATTACTCAAACCGAGCTCGCTGCTGATTTGCTTGATAAAGCGAATTTTCTTCTGATTGCTATCAAGCGCAGTACACTGGCGCTCAGGCTGACAAATGGCAATAATCACTGCTGGCAACCCTGCTCCCGTGCCGATATCTAGCAACGATCCGGCGGGTAAATGCGTTATAATAGACAGACAATCTATCACATGCTTGATCAGCGCTTCTTCTGGATCAGTGATGGCGGTCAGATTATACGCTTTATTCCATAGTAAAAGCTGGTCTAAGTACAATAATAACGTGCGCTGCTGCGTTTCACTTAACGGCAGACCCAGCTCATTTATCGCTTGCGCTAAGATATTGGCCAGCTTTGGCAGTTGCGCACCAAGCTTTACGAAACCAGTCGGATCAATATTGATATTACCCACACTAGCAGACGATGAAGAGTTTTTAGCGGAAGCTGACATACAACGAGTTATCCAGTTTTGACTTGTGAACCGTTTATTTTATCATGCAGTCTGCCCATTGAATAGTTGCAGATTGCGCCAATGTGGGACATCTTATACTATCTACGCTTATCATGAGGCGTTATTCTGCTTTGATTGCCTCCAATTCGCTGATTAAGTCATTTGTTTTTTACCAGTTTTACTCAATCATTTGTCTAAATATGATACAAAACTGCGCTTAATGACTTCGCTAATAGGTGACTATATCTTGTAAGATGTCATGATTGACTATAAAAAACTCAGAATACGCATGAACAGATAAGATCAATCACTCCTCATATTCCTTTAATACTTTTTAAGATGATTTTTCAAACGCCTATGACAGAACAACCCTACACCCCTATATCGCAAGTATCAAAAGACGCTAACAATATGGTAGTACCTGCTACCGATACAAAAAATCCTAAGCAAACAGCACCTGATACCCCAAACCCTATCTTCACAGAGGTTCAGCAAAATTGTCGCATTTCCGCTGAGCAATTAAAACGCTATAGCAACCCTGATGAATTGCCTACAGACACGCGCACTGCGCCCGACTTAGATGTGGGCTTCGGTCAACAACGCGCGCTCAAAGCATTACATACAGCGCTAGATATCAAAGCCAGTGGCTACCATGTGTTTGCCGCTGGTGAAAACGGTTTGGGCAAGCGTACTGTCATTAGTCGTCTGTTAACACGTATTGCCGCCGACGCACCAACGCCAGATGATTGGGTATACGTGCATAATTTCACTGATCCACGCACACCATTGGCGCTGCGTCTACCAGCTGGTCAAGCCTCGCTATTACAGCAGCAAGTTAATAACTTATGGCAGCAAGCAAAAAAGCGTTTGAGCCAACGCTTTCGTAGTGATCAATACCAAAGCAAAATCGAAGCCATCAAAAACAGTACCCATCAAAAAGAAAGTCATGCCTATGACGCGCTTAATGCTGAAGGCAAACAATATGACCTAGCATTGACGTTTCGCTCGTTCGATAATAAAGCAGTATTTGTTCATCCTAGTCAGCTGCCTACAGAAAGCAACAGCGGTGATAACAAACAGGTAGAAACATCTAACAATCAAAAAAATTCAGAAAAGCTCGATGATAGCGAAAAAGTTAACATTTTGAGCGATGAAAACACTGAAAGTAAAGAAAATAAAGATTCTACATATGGCAATAATGAGTATGAAGCTGAGCTGAATAACTTTGTACAAAAGAACCATATGCAAAAGCGCCTGAGTCAATTGACTATCGCCTTAGAGCAACTAGAAGACGAAGCCAATGATGAAATAGAGGCATTACATCGTAGTATTGCCCAACGTGCTTTACAGCCATTATTTACTCCTATTTATGAGCAGTTTGCGACTCATCCACTTGTCGTGGCATATCTCAAGGCTGTATTTGATGACATGGTCACTCACGTAGAGCGTATCGTCAATGGCGATGATGAGGAGTTTGTGACAGCAGTGTTGGCTACGACGCCCAGTCGTTATGCAGTCAATGTTATTGTCAGTCATACACCTGACAGTGGCGCACCTGTGGTCTTTGAGGATTTGCCAACCCATCTCAATTTGTTAGGGCATGTCGAGCAAATCACCCAATTAGGCACAGTAACCACTGACGTGAGTATGATTCGTGCAGGTGCTCTACATCGCGCCAATGGCGGCTATTTACTGTTAGAAGCTAGCCACGTCCTTGAGCATCCTTATGCATGGCAGGGCTTAAAGCGCGCATTACAATCACGAAAAATCAAACTGTCTAGTCTAGAACAAATGCTGACGCTAACCGGTAGCTTGTCTCTCTCACCAGCGCCTATTGATTTAGATATCAAGGTTATCTTGTTAGGGGAAGCAGATTTATATTACGAGCTGCTAGAGCTTGAGCCTGAATTTGATGCAGTATTCAAAGTCCGAGCTGATTTTCATGACGATGTGCCTCGTACCACTGAGCATGAATTGGCACTGGTCGCAAAAATGGCTGATATCATTGACTACGCCAACCTTTACCCGTTTGATAGTAGTGCGCAGGCCACGCTACTTGAGCACTTAAGCTTGCAAGCTGAAGAACAAGATCGCTTAAGCCTACACAGTGACTTATTGATTAAACTACTGCATGAGTCAAACCGTCACGCTCGCTTAAATAATGAGGCTATGGTGACGGCAGATCATGTCACTCAAGCAATCGATGACATGGATGAGCGTTCAGGATATTTGCGCGATCTGTACTGGGATGAGCTGAAAAACGGCCAGCAGTTGATCCAAACGCAAGGCGATGCTATAGGGCAAGTTAATGCATTGACTGTAGTCAGTTATGCAGATAGTGAGTTTGGCATGCCAGCACGTCTTACTGCGGTCATTCAGCCCAATATTGGCACAGGTGAAATTCTTGATATTGAGCGTGATGTAGACTTGGGCGGTAGTTTACACGCCAAAGGCATGCTGATTATGACCAGCTATTTGCGCGCGCTGTTTAGTCAACATCATGCGCTGAACTTTAGTGCCTCACTGGCGTTCGAGCAGAGCTACGCGCAAATCGATGGCGATAGTGCTACCGTTAGCGAAGGCTGTGCATTGCTATCCGCGTTAGCAAATGTGCCTATCAATCAGTCTCTTGCGATTACTGGATCTATGAACCAGTTAGGCGAAGTACAAGCAGTTGGTGGCATCAATGCCAAAATCGCAGGTTTCTTCGACGCATGCCGCGAGCAAGAGCTAACAGGCGATCAAGGCGTCGTCATTCCGATGGCTAATGTCAAACAACTGATGCTACGTGACGACATTATCGATGCAGTAAATAGAGGCAAATTTCATATTTATGGCGTCTATACTCTAAGTGAGGCCCTGACGCTGATGACTGGCTTGCCCATCAACACCATGAATAAAAAAGGCCGTTATCGTAAAGATACTTTATTTGGCAAAGTATTAAGCCGTCTGATGCTATGGGATGAAAACCAAGAAAGCACGGACGACATAGATGATGAAAAGTCCAAAAAGAAAGCGAAGAAAAAGCGTAAAGAAAAACGTCAAAAGAAAGAAGATAAGAGAATAAAAGAAAAGCGTAAAGATGAGAGAAGTAATGAGAAAGGTAGCGAGACAGGTAGCAAGCAAAGCGATGCTAAGCCTATTGATGACACCCTAAACGATAGCGAGACAACAGCTGTCGATGAAGATGGCAATTAAAATTTGAACGGTACTACCGATAAGCACGCACATTGCTGTTCGACTAGATTCATTGTTATGTTTATGGCTAGATCGAACAGCAACCATTGAATAGCAACTATTAAATAAACATACGCATGCATGAACGTCGCTAGACGCTACGCTGCTTTTCTGCGATGATTAACGGTCCCTGATCGAGTATATCGTGCCAGAAACCGACTTGTAACTTCATAAAGGGTATCTCTTAATGACTGTACATCCTACTGATGCTGATAACATCCAAGCTCAGTCCAATCCTAGTGAGCAGGCAAGTGCGCTTGCAACTGTAAACACTGGTACCTCAAAAGAGGCCAATGCCGCCAATATTAGTGACAATCGACATGGTGCGGCAACGACTGCTCGGCAATGGCAAGTACTATCACAACTGCAGCGTAATCGCTGGGTAGGCACCACGCATATTTATGAGCAACTGATGATGGCAGGCTTTGATATCAGCCTACGTACTGTCCAACGCGATTTGAATGCCCTTGCCAAACGCTTCCCTATCGAAAAAAACAATGCCAATCCTCAAGGATGGCGCTGGAAAGAAGACGCTCCATTACAAAGCTTGCCGCATATGAACTTATCACAAGCGGTTGCTTTTAATATGGTCGAGGCCAATCTGACCCAGTTACTGCCACCTGTTATCTTAGATGAATTATTTCCTTGGTTTGACTTAGCACGGCGACAGCTCAAGAACAGCAAAGTGACCCACTCTTGGATAGACAGAGTGCGTATTGAGCCTGCCACACAGCCACTCATCGCACCAGATATAGATTTGGACAGTAAAGACAATATTTACCACGCGCTATTTTATCAGCTGCAAATCCATGCTTGTTATACTCGTAGCAACAAATTACAAGCTAGCGAATACATCCTAAATCCAATCGCGATTATCCAGCGTGGCGTGATTATCTATCTACTGGCAACTCGTACCGACGATCCAGAAGCCACCATTCGCACCTTTGCCTTACATCGGTTTGATAGTGTTGAGATTCTCGAAACCGCTGCAAAAACACCGGAGAATTTTCAACTTGATACGTACTTAGATGAAGGTAGCATGGGCTTTAGCCACCCACTGTTTGGCGAATTGGACGAGCGTGGCAAGAATACCGCTGTTGAGCTTAGGTTCACTAGGCAAGCAGGTAAAAGTCTGACTGAAAGTAAGCTTAATGACGATCAAACCGTGATGCTAAATGAGGATAACACCCTTACTGTAAAGGCTACTGTTAATTTAACCTCACAGCTGGTCTGGTGGCTACGAGGATTTGGTAGTGGGTTATTAGATGCTAAGCCTGAGCTGCTCTATCAAGCGGTATTAGATAAGTCTTCGACAGCAATCAGTGAGTGATATCACTGGTATTAAGCTTGCGCAAATTACCATTACTCAAGTAAGCAGTCACTAAATCTAGATAACGGTTAGAAACTAAGAATAAAAAAGGAAAGTTATGTCGACCACTGCCCCATCACCACTGTTGTCAGATAGTTTACGAGGACTGGGACTAGACGCAGGGACTTTGTTCTTTGCGCTCAATTATGAATTTACCAAAATTGAGCCAAAAGGCATGTTTAAGCGCTTCAAAAAAAATCAAAGCGCGATGGATATTGATTTGGCTTGCGTGTTGTACGATGATAATTGCGTCATCAGTGACATCGTTTGGTTTAAGCAATTACGAGATAAAGCTGAGTCGGTCAAGCATCAAGGAGACAGCTTAAATGGTAAGGATCGCGGTGAACAAGCCATGTATCTTGCCCCACTTGATCAAGAACAAATCAGATTGGAGCTCGAAAAAATTCCCGCTCATATTACTCATATTGGTTTAATTGCCAACTCATACCATGGCCATTCGTTTTCTAGAGTCAAGAAAGGCGAAATTCATCTGAGTGACGATGAAGGAAACCGTTGTTTTGAAGTCAACCTTAAGCAGCTCCCACGCGACTGCACCACGCTATGGGTAGCGCATTTGCGTCGATCTGTTGACGACTGGCATTTAACATTGCAAAACTTACCACTCACTGCAGAAGATCTAGCAGATGCAGCACAAGAAGTGGCTCATGAGTTAGCACGTGCACTGCCTATTCCTCAGGGGATATAAGAGCAACTAGTCATCGAATATAAAAGAGGTCTTGTGCTATGTAAACACAAGACCTCTTTTTATGAGCAAAGCATTGACTGTAATTAACTGCTAAAAACCTATCTGTTCTAAATCATCTTACACTTCGCTATAAAACTTCACCGCAATGCGGACAGAAGTTCTTTTGGCGAGTCTCAACTTCTTTCTCACGCCGTTCAAGCTCTTGCTCTCGCAGTACCTGTAAGACGATATTTTGTGCCTGTTCTTTATCTAAACCCAGCTCTCGACGAATTTTATCAATCATCATTTGATTCTGCACCAAATCAAAATCGCTATCAATTAACTGCTCACGAAAATGCTGTTCAAGCTCTTCACGGCGCTGAGCCAATTCATTTGCCAATCCTGTCGCTAGAATACCAGCTGGCAGTGCGGCGAGACCAACGCCCAATATCGTAATGACGGCACCCAATATTTTGCCCGCATTAGTAATTGGTGTGACATCTCCATAGCCTACGGTTGTCAGTGTCACCACAGCCCACCACATCGCTTTAGGTATGGACTCAAACTCGTCTGGCTGTGCGTGATTCTCCACTAAATAAATACCGCTAGAGGCAGTCACAATCATAATAATAAGAATAAAGATAACGGCTTGAAACGAACCTCTTTCCTTGCTAATCACGACTAGCAAGATACGCATTGAGGCAAAATAACGCGTCAATTTTAGGATTCGAAATAAACGTAAAATACGTAAGAAACGCAAATCAATATTGACAAAGAAATTCAAAAAGGCGGGCACGATGGCTACTAAATCAATCAATGCGGATGGACTTCTAAGCCAATCCCATCGCTGTTTCCACGTTGTATTGTCAGGCTTTGCTTCAGCCACACTCCACAGACGCAGTAAGTACTCAATCGAAAAGACAATGATAGAGAAGTTTTCGAATAAGGTGAAGTAATCTTGATAAGGGTAATACCACTGATCGACAGACTCCGCTATTACAGCCGCTACGTTAGTCATAATCAAAAATATAAGAAAATAATCAACGTAACGGCTAAATAACGTGTCATGTTCTTCATTTTGTAAAATATCATAAACAAAATGACGCAAGCGCCGTATAGATTGGAATAACATGCCAGCCCTATGCGGTGAAATACCGATTTGATATTAGTAGAATAAAACAACGGTCAAACCATAAAAACCAAACTTTCATCACAGGACATAGGATATATTTGCAGCAATCATCCGTGACTTTTATCAGAAGCACTTCATTTCAGTACTGACCTATCCATTATTAGCCATGACTATCGGCTATACAAAATGCAGATAATAAATATAGACCGATACCAGCAGTATAAACACAATTAGTAGAATAGAGAACCTTAAGAACTGTTCGTCAGCGCGAAGCTGCTGGCTAATATCTTGCGCAGGTATCAAAAACAAGTGACATTCAGGACAACAAGAGTCTACTTGACTCAGTATTTTCATCGTACGCGCATTCGTACAGCGTAGAGGGGAGTTACTGCAATAGCCAAGCATAATATATTGCACCTCTTGTTGAATCATAAATAAGAGATACCGACTTACGTCAATGACACTTACTTAAAAAGCAGCTTTTGCTGTGTTTAATTATAGACTGTAGACAATTGAATTACACTTAAATGTAATTTATTGCAGAAACATTGCTAATTTACATTCAAAACCTTACCAGTAATAATGATTTTCGTATTATAATAGACATTAAATGTTACAGATTAAACTTTAATCATAACATTATGTATCAGTAGCTAATGCCATCCCTCATTAGCAAACTGCTGATAATTTTTTATTACGTTAAGGAATGAAATGATGAAACTACAATCCCTAGTTTTAGCGACTGCTGCTGCACTTACAATGACAACTGCTTTTGCAGTCCCTGCTGGTACTTGGTCTGTTGCTGCTGGCGCGCACATGGTTGATCCAAAAAGTGATAATGGTCAATTAGCTAACGGCACTTTAGCTGTAGAAGTTGACGACGACATTCGTCCAACTATCAGTGGTGAGTACTTTATCGCTAACAACGTTGGTGTTGAACTGCTAGCGGCGCTTCCATTCCATCATGATTTTGATCTAAATAATGCTGATGGTACACCAGCTTTGAAAGGTAAAACACAGCATTTACCACCTACTCTTTCTGTACAGTATCACTTCGATAATGACAGTATGCCAATGAATATCAAGCCTTTCATTGGCGTTGGTGTGAATTACACAACCTTTTTCAAAGAAAGAATTTCTACTGGTGGTGACTTAGACCTTGATGATAGCGTTGGTGTGGCTGGTCATGTTGGTCTTGATATTCCTTTTGCTCCTACCGAAGCTTTCCGTATCGATGCTCGTTATATGGACATCAAAACGGACGCTACTTTAGATGGTACAAACCTTGGCGAAATTGACATTAGTCCTTGGGTATATGGCGTAGCATTCGTTAAACAGTTCTAAATTAGTAAAGATACCATGTGTAATAAAAGCCAGCTTGATAGCTGGCTTTTTTGTGCCTATTAATTACGGCTACTACCGTTTTTCTACACCAGCTACTAGGCAATTATTTATAAAAATAGCTAATAATATACAAGAACAAATAATCTCCATAAAAAAGACCACCCGTGGGCAGTCTTTTTGTATTGCTAGTTAGCTTTAGATCAAGATACGACGTGGGTCTGCTAATAGCGTTGCGATATAACGAGTAAACACAGCAGCGTCTGCGCCATTAATCACACGGTGGTCATAAGACAAAGACAGTGGCAACATCAAACGTGGCTCAAAGCTTTGTGTTTTCGCATCCCAACGTGGCTGCATACTTGCTTCAGAGACACCTAAGATACCAACTTGTGGCCAGTTAACTAACGGCGTAAAGGCGGTGCCACCCAAGTTACCTTGGCTCGATATGGTAAAGCTTGCCCCTTGCAAATCTTTGGTACTGAGCTTCTTATCACGAGCTTTTACAGCAAGCTCGCCGATCTCAATCGCAATTTGCTTCAGACCTTTATCTTGTACGTTTTTGATAACAGGTACGATAAGACCATCATCTGTTGCCACAGCAATACCCATATTGACACTTTTACGCAATATGACCTGAGTATTGTCATCACTCAAGTGACTGTTGAATCGTGGATGCTGGGTCAACGCGTAAGCAGTTGCTTTAACCACAAAGGCCAAGATAGTAAAGCCAATACCTTCAGCTTTCATGCCACCTTTTAGCTCACCGCGTAGTTTTTCGGTCTCAGTGATATCAGACAGATCGAACTGCGTTACTTGCGGTAGCAAAGTATTGTAGTTGAGCTGTGGTATCGAGACTTTCTGCAAGCGGCTGAGGTCTTGTGTTTCTGTCTCACCCCAGATCTCAGCGTTACTCATGTCAGGCAGCTTCGGTAGACCTGAGCTAACAGGATTACTGCTCACAGGTGCCGCTTTCTGCTTGGTTAGACTGTTTTTAACATGTGCAAACAAGTCTTCTTTTAGAATGCGATCGTTTAGAGCTGAACCATTCACTTGTGTGATATCCACACCTAACTGACGCGCTAGTTTACGGACGGCAGGACCTGCATACACATCAACCAATTTTTCATTGACCTGTGCTTCAGTTAACTTACCCTCTGTTTTGCTAGCAGCTGTATCAGTATTGGTCGGTTTGGCAGCTTGTTTTGGCTCGCCAGTAGTTTTAGCAGCTGGTTTATCTTCTGTTTTGGCTGGTGCTGACTCTTGTGGCTTAGGAGCTTCAGATTCACTATCACTAGCATCATCTGTACTACTTTCCATGATGACGATAAAGTCCTGACCATTAGCAACCATATCACCTGCTTCGACCAAGATTTTCTCAATCTTGCCGGCAACTGGCGCTGGCACTTCAACTGAAGCTTTATCTGATTCGATTAGCAAAATGGACTGCTCAGCGCTAACAGTATCACCAACGCTCACCATGATTTCAGAAACTTGTGCCTCGTCAACACCTAAATCAGGTAATGCATGAGTAGTTGCTTTACCAGCATTAGCGGCTGGCTTGGCAGCAGACTCTGATTGCTTTGATTCAGTTGCAACAGGCTCAGGTTTTGATTCTGGTTTAACATCGTCTGTGCTGTTCGCTTCTTGCTCTTCAGCAGCATTTTCATCGTTGCTTTCTGCGCTATCATCTGCGCTTTCAAGCTCAATCAGCACCATACCTTCGCTGACTTGATCACCGATAGCAACGCTAATCTTAGTCACTTTACCAGCAGCAGAGCTTGGTACTTCAACCGATGCTTTGTCAGATTCTAATAATACAATGTTGTCGTCTTTTGCAATGACATCACCAACTTCTACCATAATCTCGCTGACTTCGGCGCTGTCCACACCTAAATCGGGGGCTTTAATGTCCATGATTTATTTCCTCGTCTTATGGTTATTATTATTTGACATCTTTATCATCAAGTACATTTGCATCTGCTTGATCTTCAGCACGACCTTCATTACTGATTTCATCATCGTCTTCAGCGATAAACTCAGGTACAGGATTTGGATTTACGTTACCTGGCGCTGGTGCATCTGGAGACTGGTCATAGTAAGATTGCTGTTGCCATGCAGGCGGATGATCCACATCGATACCTAAGCTTGAAATCGCGTCTTTAACCAAACGCATCTCAACTTCGCCTTCATCGGCTAGGCGTTTAAGCGTAGCCACAACGATATGCGCCGCATCAACGTTGAAGAAACTACGTAGGTTTTCGCGTGTATCAGAACGGCCATAACCATCGGTACCTAGAGTCGTGTAAGGACGGTTGTCTGGCAACCAAGCACGAATCTGCTCTGAGTAGTTACGCATATAATCTGTCGCTGCAACCACGATACCTTCGTGCGGTGCTAATTGCTCAGTAACCCAAGGCACTTTCTCTTCATCCATTGGATGTAGACGGTTGTAATCGTCACAAACCATACCATCGCGAGTCAACTCATTAAAGCTGGTTACACTCCAAACGTTAGACGTAATATTGAACTCGTCTTTTAATATCTGTGATGCTTTCTGTACTTCGCGTAAGATAACACCAGAACCTAATAGCTGTACTTGTGTTGAACCATTGTCCTCTAACAAGTACATACCACGTTTGATACCTTCCTCGCTTCCTTCTGGCATAGCAGGTTGCTCGTAGTTTTCGTTCATCAATGTCAAGTAATAGTAAACGCGCTCGCCTTCACCATACATACGGCGTAAACCATCATGCATGACCACAGCTAGCTCATAACCAAAGCAAGGATCATAGCTGACGCAGTTTGGCACGACATTGAACAGAATCTGTGAATGACCATCTTGATGCTGTAAGCCTTCGCCATTAAGCGTCGTACGACCAGCAGTTGCGCCTAACAAGAAGCCCTGTGCTTGACAATCACCTGCCGCCCAAGCCAAATCGCCCACACGCTGGAAACCAAACATTGAGTAATAGATATACATCGGAATCATCGGTAATGCGTTCACAGAATAACTGGTTGCCAATGCAATCCAAGTGCTCATTGCGCCTGCTTCGTTGATACCTTCTTCTAACATGTGACCATCGATGGCTTCTTTATAGCCCATCAACGCTTCACTGTCTTCTGGTGTATATTTTTGGCCAACAGCCGAGTAAATACCCAACTGACGGAACATACCTTCTAGACCAAACGTACGCGCTTCGTCAGGTACGATTGGTACGACGCGATCTTGGATGTCTTTGTTTTTAAGCATCGCAGATAGCAAGCGCACAAATACCATCGTCGTAGACTGCTCTTTACCATTACTGCCTTTTAATACCCGATCAAACATTGATAATTCAGGGATATTCAGTGGAATATGACCACTACGGCGGTTTGGTAGATGACCACCCAATGCTTCACGGCGACCTTTTAGATACTTCATCTCTGCCGAACCTTCTTCAGGACGGTAGAATGGTAGGGTCTCTAATTGCTCATCGGTAAATGGCAAATCAAAGCGATCACGGAAATAAACAAGCGCCTCTTGATCAAGCTTCTTCACCTGATGCGATTTGTTGACTGCTTGCGTTTGAGCAGATAAGCCATAACCTTTAACGGTCTTAACCAAAATAACCGTTGGTTGGCCTTTGGTTTTCATAGCTTCACTAAATGCAGCATAAACTTTAACTGGATCATGGCCGCCACGGTTTAGACGTGAGATTTCTTCGTCAGACAACGCATCTGCCATCTCTTCTAGCTCTGGATATTTACCAAAGAACTCTTTGCGAGTAAATTCAGGCGTACGCGCTTCATATAGCTGATACTCGCCATCCACCACTTCTTCCATACGTTGTTTAAGCACACCCGTATGATCTTTACCAAGTAATGAATCCCAGTTGCCGCCCCAAATGACTTTGATGACTCGCCAGCCTGCGCCGCGGAATACTGACTCTAGCTCTTGAATGATTTTACCGTTACCACGGACTGGACCATCAAGACGCTGCAAGTTACAGTTGACTACCCATATTAGGTTGTCCAGCTTCTCACGACCTGCCAGAGAAATAGCACCCAAGCTTTCTGGCTCATCCGTTTCACCATCACCTAAGAATGTCCAAATCTTACGACCTTCTTTTTCTAGCAAGCCACGGTTTTCCATATAACGATGTACATGGGCATGATAGATAGACATGATTGGGCCAAGTCCCATTGATACCGTTGGGAACTGCCAGTAATCAGGCATGAGATATGGATGCGGATAGCTTGATAGACCTTTACCACCTACTTCACGGCGGAAATTATCAAGCTGATCTTCGGTCAAACGACCTTCTAAATAAGAACGGGCATAGATACCTGGCGCTGAGTGACCTTGATAATAAATCATGTCACCACCGAAGTGATCGCTAGCGGCGCGGAAAAAATGGTTAAAACCTGTTTCATAAAGCGTTGCACTAGAGGCAAATGTCGCTAAATGACCACCCAAGTCGTCATCATTTTTATTGGCACGCATGACCATGGCAAGTGCATTATAACGAATCAAAGCACGTATCTTACGCTCCATGCCTAGATCGCCTGGGTACATTGGCTCATCTTCAACAGCGATACTATTGACATAAGCGGTGTCTAGTCTGTTGAACGGAAGACCTTCTTGAACCGCCATATTGTATAAGGCTTTTAGGAGAAACTGAGCACGATCCTTGTCTGCGTGTTTGACCACAGATTCAAAGGCTGCCAGCCACTCTTGGGTTTCGGTGCTATCAGCATCCTTATAATAATTCATTGTTGTTAATCCTTTTATATCAGTCATACCTACCTAATGGCAGGGCTTCATTGAAAAATGCATGATGAGAGATTGGTTTACTTATGACATCCTTGCTACGTCCAAGCATTCCATTGTTTTGTGCGATGATATACAGCTTGATTATAAAAATAGTATTACTCATATCGACAAATGCATCAAATCAACACATCTGCCAAACCGTCATAATGCTATAGCTATTCGTTTAATCATTATTTGACTATGACATTCCATTATAAGCTTTTACGGGCTAGTTGTTTATGGCTGTAGAGAAATGATGAAATAACAAGTATTTTTTAAATAAATAATGATTAGTTGTTAGGTAAATATTATTAACCATTATTCCGTTGATACCAAGATTTTAGTAATAGGTAGATGAAATTTGCTGTCCATAGCGGTAGATATCTGCTTTTTTAATTAATAAATACACTAATCGAAAATACACTTCTTGTTACTCATACCCTATAAATAGACATTCGTCTCATTTGTGTATATTAATTGTGATTTAAGTATTATTCTTATTATAAGATTATATGTATATTCTATCCTTGTTCTTGGAGCTATTATGAACCCGTATATTATACCATCGACTCTAAAGTCAAGAGTAACGCGTTGGATAGCTCTACCATCCTTATTAATCCTGCTACCTAATTATTTAGCTTTTGCAGCGATAACAACATGTCCTGCTGGTTACATTTCTGATGAGTTTTCAAGCACTGATTACAGCAACTTAGGATCGACAACATCACCACCTATTCTTGGTGTAAACCAACTTTTAAATGGTCTTAAAAGTGAAAGTTACACTGTTGCTTCTAACAGTTTGACTACTACTGGCAGTTTAGATGCAGGTGGCTCAAACTTTTATATACCTAAAACGCTAGCAGGCAACCTTCAATCGTTTGAATTTTTTCAGGACTTCGTTACCAAGGAATCCACTCGTACGGTTTCGTATACTTTTAAAAATAAGTTTGATGATCAACCGCAAGCCCTTACTAATGTAAGCTTAAGTATATACGACATAGATACAAACTATTTGGGAGTAGCTTACAATACTAGATTTTTTGAATTTTCTGACCAAGTTACGATAACAGGTATTACTAGTTCAGGCACAAGTGTAATTCCAATTCGAAAGTATAGTGGTGCTGGAATGACAACTACTGCACCTTATCGTCAAACTACTAGTACTAGTAGCGTTCTGTGTGCTACAGATTCTGTAGATGAAAAGTGCAAGGTTTCCGTAGCTTTTGATCAGCCCGTAGTCAGAGTGAATGTGACTTATGGTAATAATCCTGACCTGAGTTACTATGATTTCAGCACTTTTGGTAATCCTGGTGATCAGCTGATTAATGTCGTATTTGATGGATATTGCTACCAACCACAGCCACGCTTAACATACTCGAAAGCGCTTTCGACTTCTCGTAAAAAAAATACGGATCAATTCACTGTTCAAATTAAAGACAATGCAGATAATTCGATAGTTACGAGCGGCATTACTTCTGTTACTACAACAGGTTCAAATAGTACTGTCACGACTGGTACAGGTACTACAGGAACTTTCAAAGTTAACCCTACCAAAACCTATACATTGACAGAGTCAGGCTCAGGATCGACAAATTTAGCAGATTATAATGCCTTATATGCTTGTAGAAAATCAGATGGTACATCCGTTAGCACTTTAGACCCAAAAAACCTTAAGCTAACTTACGGGGATAATTGGGCATGTACAATCATAAATGATAGATCCAATTATGTCTTTTCAGGTACAGTATTTAACGATAACGGTAATGTTTTAAATCCATCTAAGGATGATATATCTAGCAAGTACTTAAATAATAGCCTTTATTTTAATGGCAAATACGATTCACCAACTGAATCTGGGATCCCCTTTACCACTGGTCACACCATTACTTTGAATAAATGTGCCGGTGATAGTGGGACGTTTTCACCTCAAACAGTGAATATCAATAGTGACGGTACCTACAGCTTCAATTTGACATCTGCACAAGTTGGCAGTTACACAAGACTCTGTGTCACTCAGAATGAACCTAGTAATTATACATATTCTGTAGACACGACAAGCGATGTGCGACAAATAAACATTATTAATAGTCAGTACAACTATCCTAGCAATGATTTCGGTGATGTTATTCAAGAAAATGCCGCATTGGTATTGATCAAAAGTCAGTATATTCATGACTGTAGTCTAAATAACCTTGCCACAATTGGTGTTAATTATGAAGGTAGTGCTAGTAGTGCGTATAGTACAAAACCTATATCTAACATTATTCCTGGACAATGTATCGCTTATAGAATTGAAGCTATCAATCGAGGTAATGTTTCTCTGACAGATATTGTTATCAAGGATAAGCTACAGAGTAAAAACGACTCTAATAATTCGCTAATTACCTCTACCTTAGCCAATCCAACACCTATTGGTGAAAATAGTGGTACTCCATCATTTGCAACAAACTCAGTATCTATTGGCAACAACGGTATAGTTACTACCAATACTTTCTCTTTAGGTACTACCACCACTACTCGCCGTCAGGCTATTCGTTTTAATACTAAATACGGTACTACCATTAGTAACTAAACACCTGTTTATTAAACCTTTACTCAAGCCCTGTCTAACCAGACAGGGCTTTTACCGTTTGTATCCTCCAAAATGCCAGTTGTCATTTTTGTGATGATTAATTGTATTAATTACGTGAAAATAGAAGAGAGGGAGATAGATGCCTTTTAAAACGATGAATGATATTAGATTACTAGCTCCTCCATCATGATATACGACGTTCGCTTTTTACTGATAGTCATGTTCTAAGAAAGGATTTTATATGAAACGTTTTAACCTATTACATAATGTCATGCTAGCAACTTTTGCCTCTGCTTGTTTGCTAGGTACTGCTCATGCTGACGACGCTCTAAAAATGGAACTAACAGCCAATCAAGTCATAAAGAATGCGGAAGGTAAAACAGTCTATACGCCAGTGCGCACCGCACCGGCAGGTACTGTGATTCAGTATAAAGCGAATTATACCAATACTATCGATAAAGATATTAACGATTTAATGGTGACGCTACCCATTCCTGCCAACATGACATTTACTGGTGATGCAATGCCTGCAAGTGCACAAGCCAGTATCGATGGTGAGAATTACGCTGATATACCACTTATGCGTAAAGTCGATGGCAAAATGGTCAAGATTCCATATTCTGAATACCGCACCTTACGCTGGAATATTAAGTTATTGCCAGCTAAAAAGTCAGCAGCTGTTGCTCTCAATACCACCGTTAATTAATTCAATAGACATTAAACCTTCACGCTTTTAACGTTTCAATTTTTAATCTTAACTCTGGAGCATTATATGAAATCAACCACTTTCAACTATAGCCTGCTAGCTGTCGGCGTCGCCGCAGTAATGGGTGTGTCTACTGGCGCTAATGCAGCGACCCCAGCTAACGCTGTAACAGCAGGCGCTGCGCCAATTATTAACGTAGCAACTGCAAGCTACAGTGTTGCTGGCGTCAGTCAGCCATCTGTAACCTCTAAACCAGTAACCGTTAACATTAGCGAAACGGCTAACTTTGCACTCACATCGACTGTTGATGATGGTAGTATTGGTGACGATACTGCTATCAATCAGACTGCTACGCCAGGTGGTACAACTACCTTTACTCATAATTTAACCAACACGGGTAACGTGACGGATACTTATACCATTAACACCACAGGTAATGACTCATCACTAGTAACGGCTGATCCCAACTACCCTTTAGGTACTGCGCCTGTTACGTTTACTATTGTACAAGCAGATGGCACTCCTTTAACTACTGCTCAGATAAACGCTTTAAATGGTCAAGCGCAGACAGGTACCCTAACTAATGGCGGTACTATTAGACTACAGCCAGGTACTAGAGCTAACTTAAGCTACGAAGCAGCTACGCCAGACAATCGTAACGGTAATGACAAAGGTGTAGGCACATTAACAGCGACCAGTACTTTCTTTACTGCTAATAATGCACCTGATGCGACATTGGTGAACGAAAACCAAACTATCGTGAGATTGCCTACCTTTAAAATTGTAAAAACAGCGACCAGTACTGTCGATTTGACAGTCGACAACCCACAGATTGCTTATAGTATCGTAGTCACTAACGCGATTACTGACTATAGTGCTGCTGCGACTGATATTGTTATCAGAGATGTCCTTCCTGTAGGTTTGAGTTTACCTAATGGCACAGCATCAGACGTGACCGTAACTGGTGGTGCTGGTACCGCTACGATTTCTACTGTTGGTACTCGACAAGCTATTAATGTTGCCGTAGCGAACTTAGCTGTTGGCGCAAGTCGCACGATTACTTTCACGGTTAACGTCGATAAAGATCAGTTTACATCTGCTAATAGTTCAGTAACTAACAACGCAGAAGTCTACGATAAGTTTGTCGGTCCGGTTAGCCCGCTACCTGCTAATCCTGTACTTGGTACTGACTATGATATTTTGGATAGTACAGATAGCAAGATAGGTGTTACTAGAATACCTGATGATGCGGGTGAAGGTAACGGCGCTGGTATAGATAGTCCTGGTGTGACTAGCTTTACCAGACGAGCGGTTATAGTGAGCAATCCAACGACTAGAGAAGTTCCCCCTGCTTCAGGTACTGCTAGTCAAGCGACTCATTCAACTCTCATTACTAACAGCGGTCAAGATGGTGAAGGTACCAATGCTAACCCATTGACTTTCACTATTGCTGATGGTGGCAATAATGGGGCTGTCAGACCTGTTACTGGTCCTGTTAGTGCTACTTATACGCCGCCTGGCAATGGCGCTTCGGTTACTATAACGCTGCAACCTACCGTTGCTGATGGTAATACATATACTCTTAATAGCACTACACTACCAACCGCTCAATTTCCAAATGGTATTGCACCTGGTGGCACATTAGCAATCAACTACAATGTGTCGTCGGGCAATGTAACTGCTCCTGCAACTGTTGCTGATGCTGCAGCTGTTGGTAGCACTGAAACTTCTGTTGTAACACTAACACCTGCTGGTATTAATGCACCTGCTGCTACTACAGTGACTGATACGACTAACGTTAGAGGTTTAACTTTAGTGAAGTCTCAAGCATTAGATGCGACTTGTTCAGGTACGGTTGCTGCAAGTACCTTTATTCAGACTGCGATCGATGCGGAACCTGATCAGTGTGTTATCTATCGTATTCAGGCGACTAATACTTCTTCAGCAGCGTTGGGTTTTAATCTTAACGATTTAACCATTTCGGATTTGTTGTCTAACTTTTCAGCTGGTGCGGATTTAGTAGCTGGTTCACCTGCTACTTCTGCGACTGCCTCATCTACTGCAGGCATAGCTAGTACTACCAGTACTGCAGTCCTTGGTACTAACTATACCCTAGTTCCTCAGGGCGTTGGCACCTTGACTTTTAAAATCAAAATTAAAAACGCTCGTTAATTGATATTTAACATTTCAAAGTCTATAAGCTTCACAAGACGCTTATAGACTAACGCTCCAGCTTGACCTAATTGATTTTGATGAGCCAAGCTGGAGAATTACTACCCGACCCTTTTATATTTTATTGGATAAGCGACACATGACTAAATCTTTAATGACACCGTCTAATCGTATTACGTTGCATACAGCGAAGATCTCTGCGCTGACGGCTGCAATGTTGCTTATGCAATCAAATATGGCGTTTGCTGCGCCCACCACTCTCGTACAAACTATCAACAATATCGCTAATGCTTCTTATGACGTCAATTCTATCAAACAGAATAGCATTTCAAACCAAGTTCAAGTCAAAGCCTCTGCCTTACCTGACTACGGTATTAATTTAACTCAGCAACCCTTGCGTACTGTCGCACCCAACACACTGGTGAATTGGGTTAATGTTCTTAGTAATACTAGCTATAGTGATCAGACTATTGAGCTGACGCTTGATGTATCGCCAACTCTATCTAATTTGAAAGTTTATCAAGACTTGAATAAAAACGGCATTGTCGATAGTGGTGATACACAACTGATTCTTGATAACATGAGTGCCCAAATCAAGCTTGGTCAGAGTGAAAACATTCAGTTTATTGTGCAAGCTCTATCAGATGCTAATGGTAAGGATGGAGATACTGCTGACATTAAGATTGGTGCAGTTGTATTAGAAGACCCGTCAGTGACTAGCGTGAGTGCGACCGATAGTTTAGTCATTATCGAATCTGGTATCAAATTCACCACTCCTAAATTTGATGAAAGCAAAACGATTTCACAAATTAATGATGACGTTTATGTCAGTGCCAGCTATGCGCAATGTAATGTACAAACTGACAAGCCTGATCAAGTATGGGTAACCATCAAATCAGCTAACCCGCCCATTGGTAGTGGTGATAGCTACTCACTTAAAGCTATAGAAACCGGTAATAACACAGGTAAATATCAGCTATCAGCAGCCACTCAAAATAACGCTAACGCTATTGACGATAAGCTTATCCAAACGTTGAACAGCGACACATTGACTGTCAGTTTAGATGCTTGTATCGCCCCTTCGGTTGGCATTGATGCTGATGAATTGCCAAATGCGTCTGACTTCACCGTGCGTATCAGTGATCTGAGCTCACAAATTAATATCGTCGATGACAACCCAGCTTTAGTTGTTACAAAGGAAAGTGACGTAAAAAGTGCTGAACTCGGCGATTATGTCAGCTATACCATCGAAATCAAAAATAGCGGTAAGTCTACTGCTTACGATGTACAACTAAAAGATGCCTTACCACGTGGTTTTGACTACGTTGAGAATAGTGTACGTGTTAGTCCAACGACTGATATTGATATCAATCAAGCACAGACCACCGAGTTTAAAGCTGATGGTAAATATCAGGTATTGAACTTAGGCGATATGGCAAATGGCGAAAGTAAAAAAATTACTTATCGTGTGCTTGTTGGTGCTTCATCACTAGGTGGTAATGGTATCAACCGCGCAATCGCAGTTGCTAACAATGAGCAAGGCCAAAGCTTAGTATCAAGAGAAGCACAGTGGAAAATCGACGTAGAACGCGGCGTCATGAATACTGACGGTATCATCGTTGGTAAAGTCTATCACGATATCAACCGTGACGGTATTCAACAAAAAGAAGATGGCGAGCTTGGGGTTGCTGGTGTCCGTATATATATGGAGAACGGCAACTTCATCGTTACTGATCCTGAAGGTAAATACAACTTTTATGGGGTCAGTGCCAAAACACACGTACTAAAAGTAGATAGCACGACGATCCCTAGAGAAACAGAGCTGGTCACCCAAAGCAACCGTAATGCGGGTGATGCTGGCAGCCGTTTTGTCGATTTGAAATATGGCGAGCTACATCGTGCAGATTTTGCGATTGTGGGCGGCATGGGCGATAGTACTGAGCGTCTGAACGCCGAGCTAATCGCTCGTAGCAAATCAGTGAGTGCTAAGAATGATACGCTAGAGCAAGCGGTAAAAACAGCGCTAACATTAGAGCCAAACTACGATGCCGACACGACTGATAATGTCGATGCAAGTGGCTGCAATATCAATAGCGACCTAGACCTTGGTAACAACTGTGATTCTGCTATTGTCAACGATATGATTGGGGATGCGACCAATCGTGTAGACATGGCTGTGACAACGGTTGCACCTCCAGTAGAAAAAGAGCTCGAAGAATATCTAAAAGAAGTGGCTAACAATAATGTCACCTTCATTAACCTAAATGAAGGTCAACAGCTCAGTACTTACAAGCAGATGGTACAGGTACAAGCACCACTTGGTTCAATATTTACTCTATACGCCAATGGCAAAGCGATATCAGAGCAGCAAATCGGTAAAACTGCTGAGCAAGAAAAACAGAATGTAACGGCTTTCGATTACTATGCTGTTGATTTACAGCGCGGCAAGAACACCTTACGTGGTGTTGCGACTGATATAAATGGTCAGGTCATCTCTGAGCAGACGATTAAGGTATTAACTCCTGATAGCTTACAAGCTATCGACTACCGTACTCAAGCACAGTTAGTTCCAGCTGATGGCATTAGTGAATACCAAGTCGTCATCAGCCTAAAAGATCGCGATAATCGTCCTTATATTGGTACTACTTCTCTTACGCTTGATACTAATATCGGTCGTATCAATCTAAAGGATGACAGTCAAGATAAAGCAGGCACTCAAATCACTGTTTCTGGTGGTGAGCTATTAATACCCGTAATTGCACCTAGCGTACCAGGTAAGGGCGAGCTAGTAATTGACACTGGTAGCAGCAAACAAATCATTCCGTTACAGTTTACTGCTCAACTACGTCCACTACTTGCTGTTGGTATTGTAGAAGGTGCTATTTCACTAAAAGACTTTGACGGTAGCAGCATTACCGATGCTCAAGGTGCATTTGAACAAGAGCTAAATGACTTTGCTGGTAACGATGATTACACAGCTTCTGGTCGTGCCGCGATGTTCCTAAAAGGAAAAGTACGCGGCGACTATCTGCTTACGCTTGCATATGATAGTGATAAAAAAGGCGAGCGTTTGTTCCGTGATATCGAGCCTGGCGAATACTATCCTGTCTATGGCGATTCATCAGCTAAAGGCTTCGATGCGCAGTCTACTAGCAAGCTTTACGTGCGCCTTGATAAAGGCCGTTCGTTCGCTATGTATGGTGATTTAAAAACTCAGATTGATGACGACGAAGGTATCAAGCTTGGTCAATACAACCGTACATTAACTGGTCTAAAGGCTCAATTTGAAGATAGCAACACTCGTGTTACTGCCTTTTTAGCAGAAACCAGTACTAGCCAACGTGTAAATGAGACTCGCGGTTTAGGCATTTCAGGCCCATATCCATTGGCTGAGAACTTCGATGCGGTATTAGAAAACTCTGAAACGGTTGAAGTTATTACTCGTGATGCCAACAACCCTGGACTCATTATCAATCGTGAGACGCTTACTCGCTTTGCTGATTATGAGATTGACCCTATCAGCCGCAGCTTATTCTTGACGGCACCGATTGCTAGTCAGGATATCGAAGGCAACCCTATCTATATCCGTGTCACTGTCGAAGTTGATGAAGGTGGTGAGGATTACTTCGTTGGTGGTATTGCCGCGAAGCAGCAACTAACGAATAAGGTCGCCATCGGTGGTAGCTATGTGAATAGCGATGACCCATTGAACAAAGAAGAGTTGGCTAGTGTTAATAGTGTTGTTAAATTCAATGATAAGCTAAAGCTGGTCGCAGAATATGCGATGAACAAAGCTGAGAATCCAAATTTTCAGTCAAGCAATCAAATCAACGCGACAGAATTGACTGATAGTGATGTTGAAGGTAACGCACTACGTATTGAGCTTGATTTTGATAATAAGAAAAATACGCGAGCTAAAGCTTATTATAATGATGCTGACGAAGGTTTTGTCACTGGTGCATCACCACTTACTGCTGGACGTACTGAGTCTGGTGTAGAGGTTACTCATACTCTAAATGATAAGCAGACTGCTCTTAAGTTAGAAGGCGTACGCACAGAAGAGCATACTACTGACGCTAGCCGCGAAGGCGTGCAAGCAAGCGTTGAGCATCGTTTAAGTGAAAACATCGTTGGTGAAATTGGGGTTCGTTATTACAAACAAGACGCGACTGCTGCCTCACGTAATACTCAAGCCGCGACAGACGTTGTAGATATTACAGACGACACTTTGTTTAATGATGACATCATCAATCAGTCAGCGTTGAGCAGCGTTAGTAATGCTGAAGAAGATATTGAAGGTACGACTGTTCGTGCTCGTATTACCTCTCGTCTACCTAAGTTGAATAATAGCTTGGTATTTGCAGAGTATGAGCAAGATATCAAAAATAGCTCACGTAATGCAACTTCTATCGGCAGTGAGACACCGCTCGGAAATCTAGGTCGACTATACGCACGTCATGATTTGATTAATAGCCTATCTGGTACTTATGGTCTTGATGATACAGATGAGCGTCAACGTACCACTGTTGGTTTTGATGCCACTTACATGAAAGATGGTAAGGTTTATAGCGAATACCGCATGCGCGATGCCATTAGTGCACGTGAGGCAGAAGCAGCTATTGGTCTAAAAAACAAGTGGTATGTTCAAGAAGGGCTAACCTTAAATACTTTATTTGAGCGTGTCGAGTCTCTGGAAGGTGAAGAAAGCAACACTGCAACAGCGGCAGGTATCGGTGTTGAATATCTTGCTAAAGAGAACTATAAGGCATCAGGACGTTTTGAAAAACGTTGGGGCGAAACAAGTGATACGCTACTTGGTAGTGCTGGTATCGCCTATCGCTATACTGATGAGGTTACCTTCTTAGCCAAAGACATCTACTCAAGCACTGACTATAGTGATGGTGATCGCACTATCAATCGTTTTCAGCTAGGTGCTGCGTATCGTGACTACGATAGCAATCAGTTAGATATGCTTGCAAAATTCGAATATCGTTTGGATGATAATAATACTGGCGATGACGCTTATCAAAAAGACACCATGGTTTGGTCATGGAATGGTAATTACCATCCTACGCGTCCGTTGACGTTGTCTGGACGTTATGCTGGTAAGTATACAGAATACGAAGCAGATAGCTTAACCAGCGATAACACGGCTCATGCTGTTTATGGCCGCGGTCTTTATGACATCAGTGAGCGCTGGGATATTGGATTACAAGCAGGCACTTACTGGAATGAGCAAGCAAATGACTTGGCTTATATGCTTGGTGCAGAAGTGGGTTATAGCCCAATGACCAACCTTTGGTTATCACTTGGTTATAACTTCATGGGCTTTGAAGATGAAGATATTGCTTATGACGACAGTACTCAGCAAGGTGCTTACTTTAGATTGCGCTTTAAGTTCGATGAAGACTTATTCAAACGTGAAGACCCACGTAAGAACCAACGTCTAAGCAGCAATTCTGCATTTTAATTGTCTGTTACTAATGATACTGTCGTAAGTACAATCTTATGACAGTATCATGCTTGTCTTATGACAAATTATTTTGTCATTCGATAAACAACTAAGTCAGCCCTAGTAATGGTAAATAATACCAACGTTTATTACCTTAACATAAGGTTTACACCATGTTTGATTCAACCATCAAAGCAGCACCTTTCAAGCGCTCAATATGCGTTACACTATCAGCTTTATTTTCGTTAACCTTTATGCAGCCAGCTTTAGCTAAGAGTGAGACTGTCCAAGTGGCTAACTCAACTAGCATGGCTGAATACTGCCGTGATGATAGTCAGACTCAAGCACGCTCTTATAGATATCAAAGCGAACAGCAGCGCCTATTAAATTGTATGGTCACGCAGTTAAAACCCTATCAACAAAAAGACAAGACAGCCGCTCAACAGTATTTCGCTTACAAAGCGCAAGCGTGGTTGAACTATGCTATTCATCAAGACAGTATGAATAGCCGCTCATCCGCAGGTCAAGTTGCGTTAGAAATGGCAGAACCTATATTGCAAGCGCTAGATAATGACACGATACAAGACTTGGGCTTGCATCAAGATATTCCGTCTACCTCTGCCTTAATGCGTCCTGATCTATGGGCAACTTTAAGCGCACTCAAAGATGGTGATGGCATAGCGTCAGCACCACGTGAGATGGCATTCAGTGAAGTGGCTTTGATTTGGGCAGCAACCAATCAATGCGCGCGAGGTTGGCGCGAATCTGGTATGCATTTTCGCATGGCAGACCGTTGGCTCGAACAAGCTCGCGAAGCTTACGTCAATGCCAATGACTCACAGACCAATGTAGCGCTAGAGAAGTCAATAGTCAGTTATCATAAGCAGTACTCGCCTTTAGACGCGAGCGATGATACTTGCCGTGGACAAGATTTGACGTCTAACCGTTAGAATAGTCGCTGTTTTATTAGAGATATTAATCTGTATTATTTCCAGTCCTATACTAAAAACTAAACATAAAAAAGCCGACCTATTTGTCGGCTTTTTTATGTTTAAAGTAAGCTCAATTAGCGGTTTTTACGTGGCAACTTTTCTGGTAGGTAACAACGTAAATAAGCAATAAATGCTGTATTTGCTTCTTGGATATACTCTTCAGTAATACTCTGATGACGGCGATAAGACAACGTAAAGATAGCATTTACGATGCTATAAGCAATCAACAAGGTATCTTGGATATCGTGGAAGTTTGGCATCTCATAACGCTCTGACAAACGCTTATAGACCAGATCAACGATTTGATGATCCATATCTTCACCAAAGCTGTCACCTTCAAAATCAGGTGTATTGGTGTCATAGATAAGCTTGGCTTTTGTCTCATCATTATGGAATATCGTAATACAACGATCGATAAGCGCCGTTAAATACCCTTGCCATCTGTCATAGTTGCCAATATCAACCGTCTCTATCATCTCTAATATTTCAATCGCATTCAAAAAACGCAATGCTAAAAATATTGCTTCAATATTAGGGAAGAAATGGTAAGCAGAAGCTCTTGGTATGCCCGCTTCTTCACACACAGCTGCTAACGTAATATCGTTAATAGCATGCGTTTCGCTCAATTTTTTGGCACCAGCCAATAGTTTTTGACGACGTGCACGGCCTTGCTGGCTAGTAAACTTAAACTTATTAGGTACAAGCTTCTTTGCCAATTCCGAATCCACCAACACATCTTCGATCTTTTCGTCTTTGTTATCACTCATTGTAAATCTCTTAATGTTACGCCCTATTTTATAAATATAACTTTCATCGAATAGTAATTATCCTCAAATCAAGGATAGTTGCCTGTTGGCTAAAATATAAAGCCTATATGGTCACTACTATATTCAATGCAGAGGCATCATAAACGCTTGTATAGCATCAAGCAAGGGACATGAATAGGTTAAAAACAATAATACGCTCAGCAATTTAATAGAGCTAACCGTCTAATTTTATAAAGTTAATCTTTGAGTTTTATTTTCGCCCTTATAATACCATGATCGGTCACTCTATCGTCATAGTCCCATTTCAAATGATCATTAAAATAATCGACTCGTTCAACATGACCAAGTGAAAACTTACTATCAGGCAAAAACTCTTCAGAGACAAATAGCTGATCGATAACTTCTGGCATACCTTGATATATATGGGTGTATGCGACATCTTTCATCCAACCATACCGTGCTTGAATACGAGCAGCATCAAAAAGTGCAACATCACGCATACTTTTATCGTAATTCACTTCCCCAGTTTCTGTCATCAACTGAGTAGTCACGCTACCTGTAACATCATTCATATCGCCCAATAGAATCAATGGTTCACGGGTATGTTGCAATCGCTCTATAATAGACATACGGATGGAGGCCGCTTCTGCCGCGCGCATACATAAACTACGAAGCTTGGCGCGAACTCGAATATTCGGATCGTCCATATCTTCTAATAGGTCACCATTTTCGTCACGTAAGAAAAAAGCACGTTTGCTTTTTAGATGCGCTGTAATAATAGTAATGGGCTGCCCATACGCGTCAACACGTAACACTAATGGAGGACGGTTGAAGCGTTGATAGGGACCGATATCAGATACATCAATAATGGCTTTTGGTGCTATATCTTCTAGCAAACTGGTTTCTAACTGCTCAAATCGGCTGATAATACCGACAGCAGGTGTATTCTGTGCACCCATGCCTTTGGTATATATACTCGCGTTATCGTTACTTGCAAGTGGAATGACCGCATGTTCAGGCTTGAAACCTAATGAAACAGCCAGCGCCTCTAATGCATTACTATCCCAAACCTCTTGTACTGCGATAATGTCAGCATGCGCTTTAGCCAATAAATCTGTAAGACCTCGCAGCTTATGTTCGTAGGCTTTATCGTTATAAGCTGGCGCATTTTCATAATAAGTTCGATTAGGGTTCGCAAAGTTCAGCAAGTTGGCCGTTGCGATATAAAACTGTTTATGACCTTCAGTGTTATTACTCATATATTCCCCATCGCTCTCATTATTATAGTACATAATATTCACGTATGTGTATACGCTGCAAATTTTATGCCTAAAAAAACTTCCAAAGTTAAACCTTGGAAGTTTTAAGATAGCATAAATGTTGATAAGTAGATTTACTAATAGAACTGGACATACAATTAATCTATTTTAGGTAGTGATATAGCAATCTCTAATATTAGCTAATTACTAAGTGCATTGGTCGCCAAGATGTTTGCCCAACCGCTCTATTAGTGACTTAAACTCTCTTATGATACGCGGTTCCATGCATCACGTGATGCTTGACGCGCTTCGTTCCATTCCATACGAGACTCACCTTTTACTTCGTGCCATGAACGCTCTAAATCTGCTTCATGATCTTCAAAACGAGCATCTACTGGATAACGAGCACGGTTCGCATAACCAACTGCATATGCTGGATGCAAATCACGGTCGAAATCGTATTCTTCTCTATGGTAATCGGCGTTTGCATACTCTGCACGCCAGTACGCTTCTTCGTGAGTTGGGTCAATAGCTTCTGCTGCTGCATGACCTGCGCCGCCACCAACGATAGCACCAATAGCACCACCAATTAACGTACCTAGTGGACCTGCCATCGTACCGATAGCTGCACCTGCTGCTGCACCGCCTACACCGCCGATACCTGTACCTACTGGATGTGAACCTGGCTCACCGGTAATGATGTCTGCGTTTAAATCTTCTTTTGTCTCTTTTGACATATGTTTTACTTCACTGCGATCGATAGCATCGTGGTTACTCATAGTATTGTCCTTAAATTATTTATTATTTATTGAATTATTTATTTGCTAATTATTAGCAGTCTTACTAAATCCAATTGAAGTATAAAAATTTATAGGTAAGGACAGATAGGCCGATTATGTAAACTGTGTCCATATTACGATTATCTTGCGTTACAGCCTGTATCTTTATCACATTTGTGTACGGCAGCCTCATACTTTGAGTAATTATAAATGTACGATCACAATGAATTTACTAAGTAAATCAATCTTATAACGGCATTAGAGACCTTTTGATAGCCTGCTGCCATTTAGCAAGATGTCGCTCACGAGCATCAGCCGACATACTTGGTTCAAACACGCGATCTACCTGCCATGAAGCTTTCATGGTCGATTCGTCATATAACCCAGTCTTTAAACCTGCGAGGAGTGCTGCGCCTTTTGCCGTAATCTCTGTATCTCTAGGACGTAATACCGGAACACCCAACAAATCTGCCTGAAATTGCATGAGCAAATCATTATTTGCAGCGCCGCCATCTACTCTCAGCTCAGTCAAAGGATGAGGGCTGTCCTTTTGCATAGCGATAAGCACATCATAGGTTTGATAAGCAACGGCCTCCAATGCAGCGCGTGCAATATGTGCCTTAGTAGTACCGCGGCTCATACCAGTGATGCTAGCACTGATATCCGAACGCCAATAAGGCGCGCCCAATCCAGTAAAAGCAGGTAATAGAACAACATCTTCGCTACTGTCTACTTGACGGGCTAGGTCCTCGACATCACTACTCTGCTGAATCATACCCAAATTATCACGCAGCCATTGAACGATAGCCCCCGCCATAAAGACACTGCCCTCTAGAGCATAAGTGACTTCCTTTTTAGGTGGCTGTAGCATGCGTTTGCCTGACTGTACAATTTGATCAAATGACAAATTATCAGGACGAATTGGTGAGGTTTTACGTTGCCACGCGATGGTGGTTAGCAGCTTATGCTCACTCAACTTTGGCTGCTGCCCAATATTCATTAGCATAAAGCAGCCTGTACCATAAGTGTTTTTGGCCATACCTGCATCAAGACAACCTTGTCCAAAGAGCGCTGCTTGCTGATCACCCAATACTGCTTGAATGGGTATTTGCTTTGCAAACAGGCCTTTTTTAGTTTTGCCAAAATCACCGTCGGATGGTAGTACTTTAGGCAATATATTCATAGGTATAGCAAAACGGTCACAAAGTGTCTCTGACCATTCCAGCTTATGAATATCGAATAACAATGTGCGAGAAGCATTGGTCACATCAATGACATGTTCACCGCCTGTGAGCTTATAAATCAGCCAACTATCAATCGTGCCGACCGCTATCTCACCTCTGCTGGCTCGTACACTCAGCTTCGGGTTGTTTTCGAGTAACCAAGCAATCTTACTGGCACTAAAATACGGATCTAAACGCAGACCTGTAATACGCTGTACTTCATGTGCCATATTGACACTATCAATGCTCTGATGCACAGGGTCATTCATGCTATTGGTAGCGCTTTCAGCAGCAAGCGTCTTACAGTAATTTGCGGTACGCCTGTCTTGCCAAATGATGGCAGGAGCCAGTGGCTTGCCAGTTTGCTTATCCCACATCACAATCGACTCACGCTGATTGGTAATCGCGATACTGGTAACGTCAGTGGCAAGCAACCCTGCCCGATTAATAACATCATGTGCACAGCTAATCTGAGTTTGCCAGATCTGCTGTGCATCTTGTTCAACGAATCCAGCTCTTGGTGTTTGCAGCGTCGTTGGCTGTTGTACCATTTTGATAGGACGCGCATGATCATCGTACAATATCGCTCGACTCGATGTGGTCCCTTGATCCAACGCTAAAATATACCCTGCCATGACACATCCTCTGCTAATATTGTTTATTCTGTTTGATAGCCATTTAGTGACTATTCATTGACTGATTGACTGATTGACTGATTGACTGATTGACTGATTGACTGATTGACTGATGCTTATTGAGCATTTTCTATTTGTTAATTACTGCCTAAATTTTTCATAATGAGATTAAAAACAAAATCTAACTAAAAATAAATTGCTTGAATTGAAAACGTCTTGTTGGCTATTTGGCTATGTTGTTACTTATAAACAGATATTTAAAAATTAAATCAATCCTCTATCATACCGCTACTGGTCGCACAATAGAAAACGGCAAAATACTGAGCATTGACCCGTCACCATTGTGGCTCTACAGTGTACCTCTTATGACGAATGACCGCTTGTTAGCACTTTTAATATAGACGTATTTTTATATTAGAATATGAATAATTTATTTGAGCATTATTTTTTGCGAGCTAACGAATAGTCTATAATGGTTCAGCGACTTTATATTCTGAGTGATGAAATCTATTGGTACTGTTCCTTATTTTATAATACCTTACATTCTAATTAATGGCTTATGTGACTTATGAAATTCATTTTATCAGCGCTACCGACTGCTATGATGACAGTTGCAGTCATGAGCGTGCCTGTCATGACTTATGCGAGCACTGACGCTGACAGTATAGAAGTGTCAGATGATGTTACACCAGTGGCGGTAACACAAATCATAGATACTGGTAGTCCGACTGATAATGATAAACCAGCTGTAGCGCCTTTTGATACAGTACCAAACCCTCAAAACGCTGAATCGCAGACACTGTCTACGCTTATTGACCCTATCACACATAAAGCTGTCGATAACAGCTATGCACTCGACGTCTCAAGCTTTTTGAGCTTAGAGCAAGCCCAGAAACTGCTGGTACAAGTATCACCTAAAATTGCTGCCAATCAAGCAGCGATTGCTGCCAGCGAATACCAAACTGACGCGCTCAGAACTATCGACAATCCGCTCGTATTTGCTCGAGTATCTGCCAGTGCCTATCATTTAGACGAGGATATAGATTTATCTTCTCTCAGAAGCGGTATCGTCAACGAAGTAAATAATGGGGTAGATAAAATAGTCCCTCGTACGGCAGACCTACCAGACTTTGGTGAGCTGGTCGGTGAGCGTATTCCCGATTCTTATAACCTCAAGCGCTCAGGCTCTACGTCGGGTGCAGGTCTTGGTGTCGTTTGGCCTATTTATACTGCTGGACGTACGGACGCACTGACTGGCGCCTCGGATGCACGTACGCAGGAAGCGATGGCTGATAGCGTACTGGATAAAAATGAACTTTATAATACGTTAATTGAGCGTTATTTTAAGGCACAGCTAGCGATTATCGCTGCTTACTTACGAGAAGACGCTTACGATACATTGCAACAGACCGACCATATGGCCGAGCGTCTGTTTGAAGAAGGTTTTATCTCACGTGTCGATAGACTAGAAGCGCAGTCGGCGCTTGCGGATGCCAAGAGTGAATCCGTTAATGCCAATAATGACGCGCGCCTAGCTATGATTGCGCTACAGCGTCTACTACGTACCGACTATCGCATCAAGCCGACCACGCCATTGTTTGTCTCTAGTCACCCCCTACCAGATGTGAGCTACTTTCAGGACTTGGCACTAAATAACCATCCTGGACTGCAAAAAGTTGCAGCCAAGCGGGCACAGGCTCAGCAGTTACATGCGCTATCAGATACAGGCTATAAGCCTACGGTATTACTATACGGTTATGGTCAGGTAGAGAAAGATCCAAGCTGGGTCGCTGGTATATCTGCCAGTTGGAAACTATGGGGCGGACTCGATAAAGCCGCATCACTAGCATCCAGTAGTGCCAAAATACGTCAGGCCGATCTCTCTGAGATTGAAGTCAGTGACAATTTATTGCTACTAGTAGAAAAAAACTGGCACGATGTCAATAATGCTCAATCACGCTATCAGGCATTGCAAAGTAATGTTGATTTGGCAGCAGAAGTATTGCGACTACGACGCTTAGGATTACAAGAAGGTGTAAATACCACGGTTGATGTAGTGCAAGCACAAACGCAATCACTTAAGGCACGTACTGAGCAAGCACAGGCTGCTAATGACTATGTACAGTCACTGGCTGCCCTTATGCAAAGCTGTGGTACGCCACTTGCTTTTAATGCTTATCTCAACGCCGCTGACATTCAATTGCCTACTTTATATACTGAGCAATGATGTAACGTGAGAAGCCATAAGTCGTGCTGATAAACGCTTTGTATTACTATGAAGCTGACATCAAAAATACTATTACCTACCTTATTATGAACAGCTGCTTTTATGAAAAAATTGACCTCTGAATCGATAAAAAACTGGCTACAGACGTTACTAGAAACGTGGCGTATTGCCAATAATTCTAACGTTTGGGCGCATTGCGCAAGCGTAGGTTTCTTTGGATTCTTATCAATTTTTCCCGTGATGGCTGTGTTTGTCCTACTTTATGGTCTTGCGTTTTCTCCCGCCGAGATGCAAGAGCAAATCTCGCTTTTGAGTCAATTTATACCTGATACAGTATATGAAGTGCTCAACTCCCGTCTGAGCGAGTTGGTTTCTACAACTACGTCTGCTCTGACTTTCAGCCTGCTTATATCGTCCTTGCTCGCACTTTATGCGGGCTCTAAAGGTATTAAGTCTTTAATTATTCTTATTAACCTTGCGTTTCATATTACGCAGGAGCGTAGTTTTGTACAAAGCACGATCCGCGCAGTTGGTTTGACCTTTGCAGCAGTAATCGTATTGATTATCGCGGTCTCTTCTATCGCGATTATTCCTTTGGGAGCCGCCTACTTTCCTTTCCCTCAGATAGCAAAGACAATTGCGCTTTGGAGCAGGTGGCCAATATTGACGGGTATCATATTCTTAAGCTTTTTAGGTCTTTATCGTCTAGCCCCAAATCGTGATGCTGTTGCCCTCAAAAAATTGATGCCGGGCGCTGCGTTAGCAACGGTTTTATGGATTATATTGTCCATCTTGTTTTCAATTTATGTGCAAAATTTTAATAATTATAGTGCTGAGTTTGGCGCGCTTTCAGCTGCCGTGGTCATTATGCTATGGCTCTATTATTCAGCATTTATCGTCGCCCTTGGTGCTATTTTTAATTCTGAAACCATAGACAACGCCAAGCCTTATGCGTTTCGAGTGTACTAGTAATAAACCCTTTATTTTCAACTTTGTTGCTTTAGGAATCTCATTGTCATGACAGAATTACCACGCGAATCAGACGACTCAAATAAATCAACTGATGCAACCGAGTCAGTGACCTCTCAAGATACACAAAATTCAGTCGATCCTGTAGAAGACGTGTCTGATATTGAACCAGAGCAACCGACACCTACTTATAATCGTAGCGCCTCTAAAACTGACAAATCTGCGCGTATGAAAAAAGGATTACTTGCACTATTCATACTGATTGTCCTTGGTACGATTGCGTACGGCTTATACAAAAGTAACGCGCATAGCGAGCCAGAAGTTATTACGCTGCAAGGACAAATGCAGATGCAGCAAACGTCTATCGCTGCAAAAGTACCAGGGCGTATTGCCCAGATTATGGTAACAGAGGGTGATACGGTAACGGCAGGTCAGCAACTGGTTGAGATGGATTCGCCTGAGATTAATGCCAAGATTAATCAAGCACGTGCTGGTAAGCAAATCGCACAAAGTCAATTAGATAAAGCAGAAAATGGTGCGCGCCCGCAAGAAATCGCCCAAGCAAAAGCCGCTTGGCAAGCTAATAAAGCGGCGTCTGACTTAGCAGAAAATACCTATCAGCGTGTCAATCGCCTTTACGAAGAAGGTTTGATGGCGCGACAAAAGCGCGATGAAGCATATGCGCAATATCTTGCTACTCAAGACCAAACCGAAGCAGCCCGCTTGCAGTATGATTTGGCACTAGAAGGCGCACGTACTGAAGATAAGTCAGCGGCCACTGCACAAGTCGCACAGGTCGATGCAAAACTTGATGAGGCGTTAGTAGCAAAAGAGGAAGCGAACCTAAGAAGTCCTATCGCTGGTATCGTTGATAATGTCATCGTGAGTGTTGGAGAAGTCATCGGTCAAGGGGTTCCGCTCCTGACGTTGGTAGATACCAATGACCAATGGGTAGTACTTAACGTCACTGAGTCTTACTTAAATCAATTTGCTATTGGTCAGACATTTACGGGTACTATCCCAGCACTGTCATCAGCGGATAAACCTTATACAAAACAATTTACCGTCTATGCGACATCGACTCTATCAGACTTTGCCACTTGGCGTCCGACCAACAACGATGATGGTTTTGATGTGCGTACTTTTGAGGTAAAGGCACGACCATCTAAGCCCGATGCTCGTATCCGCTCAGGTATGAGCGTGGTCGTACGTATCAACCCTACTCCTGTCAATCAGAACCAAGAGTAAGCCATGCACTTGACTAAGTTAAGTGAGGCTTTTTTACGCAGTGCAGCCTATGAGCGCCGTTTTTTGGCAAAAAATCACTGGGACTTTAGCATGGTGGTATGGATACCACTGGCAACGGTGCTGCTAATATGGTGGATATTCTCACAGACTCAAATTACCGATTTGCCTATCGGAGTCATCGATCAAGACAATAGCGCTGTTGCCAATACTGCCGTCCGTTACTTAGAGGCCAGTCCTACTTTGACGGTCAGACAGCTTTATTACTCCCAAGCGGATGCAGAGGCTGCGATTTTACAGCGTGACATTTACGCTGTCGTCATTATCCCAGAAGACTTTTCTCGTAATATATTATCGAGCCAGCCTGCTCCGTTGACTCTACAAGTCAATGCACAGTACGGTACGCACTCTGGTATTATTCAGGCAGGTGTCCAAGCGGTCGCTAGCACATTATCCGCAGGTGTAGAGATCAAGCGATTGGTTAAACAAGGCGTAGCGCCATCACAAGCGATGACGGCTTATGCGCCTATCAGTGTGCAGCGTATTAGCTTATTCAATGCTGCGACCAATTATCAGCAGTTTTTGGCATCGACTGTCATACCTGCCTTATTACATATATTGGCGATGGTCATTGGCGCAACTACGATTGGCCGCGAGTTACGTGATAAGAGTATCGGTCGCTGGTACCGTTTTATTGATACAGGAAAGCCTAATCTAACGTTATCCAGAGCCTCAGAAACATCATCTTCGCTATCAACCAAACAAAATAGCAGCTATAACAAAGCATCATCGAATGCAAAAATGCCCCATTCGGTCAGCCTATCAGTTTTAGTATTTGGTCTATTGGGTAAATACTTTTGGCCAATACTGGCTTATAGCTTGTGGTCAGCGTTGATATTGTGGCTGGCAACGTCCAATCAGAATATCAACATCATGTCTCTTATGGCAGTCTATGCTGGGTTTTTGTGCCTAATGGTATTGTCGTTTTGGCTGGGTGCTATTTTTACTTTGAATTCTTTTTCATTACGTATGGGTCTATCGACTACTGGATTTATTTCAGCGCCTTCTTACGCCTTTGCCGGTGTTACTTTTCCTTATATTGCGATTAGTGATAGCGCGCAATATTGGTCAAATGCCCTGCCGCTAACGCATTATCTCAAACTCCATATTGCACAGTTACAAATGCAAGCACCGATCGCCATATCGCTACCTATCGTCTATGGCCTCATGCTTGCAGCCATAATAGCGCTAATACTTGCGGCACTATTAACCAAACGCGCATTGGCGCATCCTGAACGTTGGGGAGCACGCTAATGTCTGCACACTCAAAAACCAAATCAACAGTCACCCCCACTCCACAAGGTTTTTGGAACAGCTTTATTCAAACTTTCAAAGACGTCTTTAGTGACAAAGGCGTACTTTTGATGTTGATTATTGCCCCTATTATCTATGGGTTTTTCTATCCTTGGCCTTACTCGTCTGAGGTGGTCAATCATGTGCCAGTAGGTATCATTGATCATGACAACAGCAACTTATCGCGTACTCTTGTTCGCTATGCGAGTGCTAGTCCATACCTAGATACTGAACGATTTATCAATGAGCAGGCGGCCAAAGAAGCCATATGGTCAGATCAAATTGCAGGCTATATGGTGATTCCAGCTGGTCTCGAAGAACAAGTTCAGTCCGGAGAGCAAGCGCACGTTAGCGTACTGGGTAATGGCGGTTATTTTATTTTAAATAAAAACGTCCAACTGGGTTTCTCTCAAGCGGTAGGTACGGTATCCGCCGGCATAAAGGTAAAGAAAAGCATTGCGAAAGGCGCTTATGCACCTACCGCAGCACAGAATACGCAAGCTGTACCGCTACGGATTATGCCACTGTATAACCAAACTGAGGGCTATGGTGCTTATGTCGTACCTGCTGTCTCTGTTATTATCTTACAGCAGACACTTTTGATGGCGACCGCCATGCTGATTGGCACATGGTATGAGCAGCGCCGTCACAGTACGAGTGTACGTGGCTGGTTGGGACGTATTGGGGCTTTGAGCTCACTTAGTTTTATCGTTGGCTGCTTTTATTATGGGTGGGCGTTTGAGCTACATCATTATCCACGCGGACAAAACATGCTTGGTACGCTGCTATTTTTGGCACTATTTTGTCCGACAGTCGCAACGCTCGGCTGCGTGCTCGGATTATGGTTCCGGCAGCGTGAGCGCAGTATGCAGATCTTAATCTTTATCTCCTTACCAATATTCTTCTTAAGCGGCTACCCTTGGCCAGCAGACCAATTGCCTCAAGTATTACAAGTAATACGTTGGCTGGTACCGACCACGCCTGCAATCAATACCTCTGTGCAGCTTAACCAAATGGGTGCCAGTGTTTCTCAAGTCGCTATAGGATTTTACGCGTTAGCTGGCTTATGGTTGCTCTATTTTGTTTTATTGCTATTTTTACGCAAGCGTATTCCGCAGCGAAAAGCCTACTTATAAATCTTCAAATTAATTAAATCTATGAGCATAAAAAAGCGCCTGCTAATATTAGCAGGCGCTTTTTTATACATATGACACTTTCACTTTGAGTCATTTTTAAACATTAAAATACTCGGTTCAAACCGTTAAGCGCAGCCACACGATACGCTTCTGCCATCGTTGGATAGTTAAAAGTCGTATTTACAAAATACTCAAGCGTATTGTTGCTCTTACACTTCATCACTGCTTGACCAATATGAATAATCTCTGAAGCATGGTTGCCGTAGCAATGAATGCCTAAAATCTCCAACGTATCACGATGGAACAATATCTTTAATACGCCCGAGCGTTCACCAATGATTTGGGCACGTGCCAGATGTTTGAAGAACGCTTGACCCACTTCATACGGAACTTTCTCATCCGTTAGCTCCTGCTCTGTTTTACCGATACAAGAGATTTCAGGAATGGTATAGATACCAGTTGGGACACTAGATACTGGCTCGGCATCACTATCACCGACCATAAAGGCAGCAGCACAGCGACCTTGATCATAGGCAGCAGAGGCTAATGATGGCCAACCGATGACATCACCAGCAGCATAAATATTGTCGACGTCCGTACAGTAAGTATCATCTACTTTTAACTGACCACGGCCATTTGCTTTTAGTCCAATGGCTTCTAAATTCAGGCCTTCGGTGTTACCTGAGCGACCATTTGACCAAAGAATGGCATCAGATTTGATGCGCTTGCCGCTCTTTAAGTGCAAGACCACATAATCATCATGAGTCTCAAGATGATCAATCTCTTCATTACTACGGATAAGCACACCGAACTGTCTAAAGTCATGCGCGATCGCATCACTGATTTCGCTGTCCAAGTAGTTGAGCAGCTGATCTTGGTTATTGATTAGATCAACCTTGTAGCCAAGACCCGTAAAGATAGACGCATACTCACAGCCAATCACCCCTGCACCATAGATGATGATTTTTTTGACCACATAATCCATTTGCAAGATTTTGTCAGAGTCAAAAACGCGTGGATGTTTAAAGTCTAAAATATCAGGACGGTAAGGACGACTACCGACAGTAATGATGGCTTTATTGAAAGTAATAGTTTCGTAGACATTGTCGTCGACTTCAATGCGCAGCGTATGAGCGTCAATAAAACTTGCCCAACCTTGAATAACTTCGATACGGTTGCGCTCATAAAAACGGGTATGCGTACTGACTTGACGACGGATTACTTGACGCGCCTTAGCCAATACTTCATTTAGCGGTACTTGTTTATATTCCATCGCTTTGGTAAACATCGGGTCGCGACGGAAGTTAATTAAGTTAAATACTGATTGGCGCAATGCTTTACTAGGAATTGTACCGACGTGAGTAGAGTTACCTCCTACTTGATCACGCGGATCGACGACGACCACTCTTTTACCAGATTTGGTCAGCTTCATGGCAGCAGCTTCACCAGCAGGACCTGCACCTAAAACCACCGCATCATACTCATACTCGTGATCGTCACTTTTTAGTCGACGAGAATCTTTGGTAAATCCAGATTTGACATCAATACGAGTGTCATCAAGCGGGTTGATGAGATCAGGGTAATGCATGATATCTTCAGTGACCTGCTCATGAGTCTGCTCGATTTTCTGTTTTGTGTCTTTACCTTCAGTATGCTCAGGATTGGGCGAACGACCATTAGTTTTATTCGATACTTCAGTATGGACGTCTTTACCAGTATCATTGGTCTCGTCGCTTGCACTTTTACTTACCATGATGTCCTCTTTATATTTATTTATCGAGTAAATGTTTGAGATATAAATGAATCAATATGTAGCTGAGTTAGTATCATGTAGATAAATGAATACCGCCCTACTAAGGCATGCCCACCATACGTTGTGACAGTATGTTTTGCAATGTCCAATGACCAGTGGCGCTCTGTTGCCCTTCATCAATCTGCGGGCGGGCGCTAATGATGTACTCTGTACCAAGGGCTGGTTTGAAATCGTCGATCCAGTCATAAGGAATCTGGAATACGCTACCGTCTTTAGACTTAGCAAGTAGGCATTGCATTGGTAATTCTGAAGCACAAGCAACACGGTTTGGCATGACAGTCAGTGTCTGTGCTTCTCCCAATACGATACTTGGAATATAGCGCGGCTCAGGTACTGGATCCTTTGCAAATGGTGATGTTTGACAAGCACTCAGTAAAGTCGCTGCACTGATTAGACCTGCCAGCAACAACGATGGCTTTATAGATTGATAGGCTGAAATCATAATATTCTCTATATGATAATTATCTAGGATGAAATGATGTATGTTTATTAGTGTTTTTTACGCATTTATTAAAGCTGCCTAAACACTGATTGATACCGATTGAACAGATACTGTTTAAGCTGACATTCATTATCCAATACGGCGTTTGAGACCTGTCATCTGCAAAATACGTGTGGCAATCTCTTCAACAGACATCTCTGATACATCTAAGCTTGGGATACCATGCGTGATATAGATACCCTGAATCGCGCGCTGCTCTTGCTGACACTGCTGATAGCTAGAATAACGGCTGCCTGCACGGCGCTCTTGACGGATTTTTACTAAGCGATCAGTATCAATAAGCAAACCAAACAACTTGTCTTTGTGCTCACGTAATGCTTTCGGCAACTGATTGTCGTACAAGTCATCTTCGGTTAAAGGATAGTTAGCCGCTCGAATACCGAATTGTAATGCTAAGTATAAAGAAGTCGGCGTCTTACCAGAGCGCGACACACCCACCAAAATAATATCGGCTGCATTGTAGTGACGAGTACGCGCGCCATCGTCATTGTCTAAGGCAAAATGCACTGCATCGATACGCTCTTTATAGGTTTCAGAATCGACATCATCATGTGCATGCCCTGAATGACCATCTGGCTCCACACCTGTCTCTTCTGCAACACGGCCAATCAGACCTTCATACATATCTAAGTTACAGCTGTGTGCTGAGTTTATCTTTTCGCGAATCTCAGGATTGACGATCGTATCAAACACCAATGGCAACGATCCATCGCGCTGATACGCCATATTGATTTGTTCAACCGCATCTTCTGCACGCTCTAAGCTATCGACGTATGGCAATACTCTTGTCTCAAAAGGAACTGAGGCAAACTGACTCAAAATAGCACGTCCAAGTGTCTCAGCCGTAATCGCTGTGCCATCTGAGATAAAAAACGCCGTTCTAATGGCTTGTGAGCTGTCCAAGTTTAGCGCATGGCGATTTTGGATAGTGGACTTAACTTGTTCAGATGGATTGCTTGAGTACATATCGTTGACACCTCGGTTGAAAACTCAATAGTGACCTTCATTTAGTTTTTGGTATAGATCTTAGTAATAATTCAGACTTGGTAAATGTTTAGCAGTTATTGACTATTAATAGCATTACTTTGACTATCATTAATAGTGTGGCTTTTACTTAGATTTTTACAGTTACCTTTATAACTCGTATAACTAAGTTTTATAACTGACTTCTTAAAACGAGCTTTTTTTAGCACCCATACCGCACATTTATCATGCAATGTGCATCAACTATCTATGCGCTACATTATACGCATATTAGCCTCTTAATAGAAATCAATGTTACAGGCGTACACTTAGGACCAACATTGTCTTTCATCTTGTTGTCATAGCTAATCCACCTCTCATTAAGGCGTTTTTTATGGCATCTTCGATATAGGAACATAAGATTGAAACATAAATGATGGAAATACTCTAAATATGGCTTATTTGAATGCATCTATTTTATGCAGTAATAGGCTTTTGAAAGCGCATAACATCATCACTAACAATGATATTTTTCATCTGAGTAAATAAGAAACTTGATTGGACTGGCCCTAATTTATGTAGCAAACCCCACAATTTGTATATTTTTAACAAGTTTTTTGGTGAAAACCCTCGAAATTGTCCTAATATGGCGGTATAATCCACCGTTATAATCTTTACTAAATAACCTTATTTTCTGGAGTTATCATGGCAGCGCAATCTACAGCACTTGTAATCAATCTTGATCAGCTAGGAAAAGACGACATCGAAATGGTTGGTGGTAAGAACGCTTCGCTTGGCGAAATGATCAGCCATCTTTCTGATTTAGGCGTTAGTGTTCCAGGCGGCTTTGCCACCACTTCAAATGCATTCAACCGCTTTTTGACTGAAACAGGCTTGCTTGAAAAAATCAACAGCGAGCTAAAAACACTAGACGTAAACGATGTTAATAAGCTTGCGGCTACTGGTAAAAAGATTCGTACTTGGATTATTGAACAAGAACTGCCAAAAGATCTTGAGCAAGAAGTACGTCAATCATTTGAAACCATGAGTGGCGGCGAAGATATCGCTGTTGCTGTACGTTCTTCTGCCACTGCTGAAGATTTGCCAGATGCGTCATTTGCCGGTCAACAAGAGACTTTCTTGAACATTCGCGGTATTGATAACGTCCTAATTGCTATTAAAGAAGTATTTGCCTCTCTATATAACGACCGTGCAATCTCTTACCGTGTACACAAAGGTTTTGAGCACGAAGGTGTTGCACTATCTGCTGCCGTACAGCGTATGGTACGTTCAGAGACTGGTGCTGCTGGTGTTATGTTCACGCTAGATACCGAAAGTGGCTTTGATCAAGTGGTATTCATCACCTCAAGCTATGGCCTAGGTGAAATGGTTGTACAGGGTGCAGTTAACCCAGATGAGTTCTATATTTCTAAGAAATTGCTAGCCAATGGTAAGCCATCAGTTATCCGCCGTAACCTAGGTAGCAAGCATAAGAAAATGGTTTATGGTGATGAAGGCAGCACTGCTAAATCAGTTAAAACCGTTGATGTTGAAAAACAAGATCGCATGCAGTTCTCTTTATCTACTGAAGAGCTAACCTCACTTGCCAAGCAAGCAGTAACGATTGAACAGCATTATGGCCAAGCGATGGACATCGAGTGGGCAAAAGACGGCGATACTAACGAGATATTTATCGTTCAAGCACGTCCTGAGACGGTTAAGAGCCGTCAAGACAGCAACGTAATGGAACGTTATGTCATCGACACGACTGGCGCAAAAGTATTGTGTGAAGGTCGTTCAATCGGTCAGCGTATCGGTTCAGGTAAAGTGCGTATCGTTAGCAACCTAAACGAGATGGACAAAGTAGAAGAAGGCGACGTACTCGTATCAGACATGACTGATCCGGATTGGGAACCAGTTATGAAGCGCGCTTCTGCTATCATCACTAACCGTGGTGGTCGTACCTGTCACGCTGCTATTATCGCGCGTGAGCTAGGTGTACCAGCTATCGTTGGTTGTGGTAACGCAACTGAGCTATTGGTTGATGGTCAAGACGTAACTGCTTCTTGTGCTGAAGGCGACACTGGTTTTATTTATGAAAGCCAGATTGATTTTGAAGTACAGACTAACTCTGTTGAATCTATGCCAGAGCTAGCATTCAAAGTGATGATGAACGTTGGCAACCCAGATCGCGCATTCTCATTTACCCAAATGCCAAACGAAGGTATCGGTCTTGCACGTCTAGAGTTCATCATCAACCGTATGATTGGTGTGCATCCAAAAGCCTTGCTAAACATGAACAGCTTGCCACGTGAAATTGCGCAAGCAATCCAAGAGCGTATCGCAGGCTATGCGTCACCTGTTGACTTTTATGTTGATAAATTGGTCGAAGGTATCTCAACGCTAGCTGTTGCCTTTATGGATCAGCCCGTTATCGTTCGTATGTCAGATTTCAAATCAAACGAATACGCTAACCTGCTTGGTGGTAAGTTATACGAGCCATCAGAAGAGAACCCAATGCTTGGTTTCCGCGGTGCTAGCCGTTATGTGTCTGATAACTTCCGTGACTGTTTTGAGCTTGAGTGTAAAGCACTAAAACGTGTACGTGATGACATGGGCTTGACCAACGTTGAGATCATGATTCCATTCGTGCGTACTGTTGGCGAAGCCAAAGAAGTCATCGAATTACTTGAGAAAAATGGTCTAAAACGTGGCGAAAATGGTCTACGCGTCATCATGATGTGTGAGCTACCAACCAACGCCTTATTGGCAGAAGAGTTCCTAGAGCATTTCGATGGTTTCTCAATCGGTTCTAACGATTTGACTCAGTTAACGCTTGGTCTTGACCGTGACTCAGGTATCGTCTCGCATCTATTTGATGAGCGTGATCCTGCTGTTAAGAAACTATTGTCTATGGCTATCGAAGCTTGCCGTAAGCAAAACAAATACGTCGGCATCTGTGGTCAAGGTCCATCAGACCATCCAGATCTGGCTTTCTGGCTAATGGAACAAGGTATCAGCTCAGTGTCATTGAACCCTGACTCAGTACTAGATACTTGGTTCTTCTTAGCTGGTGAAGAAGCGAAGTAAACCGCTACGTTTAGTCACAGCGGTCATTCACACAGTCATTAAAGATACCACTATGAGGGTCTATTTGATTTTTTCAAATAGACCCTAATATAATGTCCTAAGACATGACTAACTATGCAGGCAATTATGCAGATTTTCCTTGCTCGAAATAACGTACAAGCTGGTCCATACAATTTGGAACAGCTTAATATCATGATGGCATCAGGCGAAGTATTGCTTGATGATTTAATGTGGCATGAAGGCTTAGATCAGTGGCAGCGCGTAGGAAATGTGACCAATAATCAAACGGTTTATCGACCGACTGGTGCTACTACCCCTGATGCGAATGATTCTATTATTAATAATGTCACCTTCTTTCCTGAAGATACTAATTTTACTACTAAAGACGACAAGTCAGTATCATTAGACAGATTATATGGCAAGCCTGAACGTTCTAAAAATGTGAAGGCCGATATGACAACCAACCGTCATCAGACGCCGCACAACAATGTATCATTAAGCAAGCCGACTATTAAGAAGACTGCCACAGACAAAGATAAAACCGTGGGCAACGTGGTACTTGCCCCGATTATGTCGCGAGTATTGGCGACTGCGCTTAATGGGCTGCTGTATGTATTGGCTATATTGCCATTAGTAATGGCATTGACCAAAATGGATGTGGACTATACCAAATTCCAAAACATCCAAGATATGGATGCTGCTTATCAATACTCAATGACATTGATGGAAAGCCTTCCTAGTAGTACGCTCATGATGTCGCAAGTCATGGTTTTTGGCTTGTTTGCACTGCAGCTAGTATTTATCACCATGCGTGGTCAATCCCTAGGCAAAGTAATCACTGGTATTCGGGTTGTGGATCAGACCACACATCGTCTACCCTCGTTTATTAAGCTTGTCGGCACACGTACATTACTGTTATTTATTATCTATAATTTACTGTTCTCGTTTACTAGCTTTTTAGGCTTTGTGATTATCGCTATTCATTATTACATGGCATCTAAAAGCCCTGAAAACATTGGTTGGCATGACAAGCTTGCCAAAACCTTAGTGGTCAAAGCAGACAGTAGCCAACTGGTAAAGAAATCAAAATCTGAGTAACAGTATTTTAATTTGGTTATTGGTTTTATAGCTCGTTATACTTAAAAAAGCTGCGTACTATTGCGGCTTTTTTTATTGAGTAAACACAATAATTATATTATTTCGAAACTTTATTGACAGTCGCGTGATTATTAACCTTTGTGTTAAGCGCCAAGTACTGTTATAATACGGCGCTTTATAAACTAAGCTTATTTCTTACTATATTTTTAAGAACGTGGGCTTACCTTATAAATCTCCTTGCTATTGACATAGGGTTAATAGCTACTAATCCGTAAGGAGTCATAATGCGACATTACGAACTGGTGTTACTTGTACACCCAGACCAAAGCGACCAAGTGGTCGGCATGGTTGAGCGCTATATCAAGTTAGTTCAAGACAACAACGGTGTTATCCATCGTTTAGAAGATTGGGGCCGTCGTCAACTGGCTTACCCAATCAACAAGATTCACAAAGCTCATTACGTTCTTTTCAACATTGAAACTGACGGTGAAACTTTAGCTGAACTTGAAGAATTATTCCGTTATAACGACGCGATCATTCGTAGTCTAGTTATGCGCCGTGACGAAGCTGTCACTGAAGAGTCGCAGTTAGCCAAGAATGCCGATGAAAAACGCGCACGCAAAGCAACTACTCGTCGTCCAGACAATCGTGAAAACGATAATGACGACAACGACAACAGTGAAGACTAATTAAAGGAGAATACTCATGGCACGTTTCTATCGCCGTCGCAAATTCTGCCGTTTCACTGCTGAAGGCATCACTCACATCGACTATAAAGATGTTGAATTGCTAAAACAGTACATTAGTGATAATGGTAAAATCGTACCAAGCCGTATTACTGGTACATCTACTAAATATCAGCGTCAATTAGCGACTGCTATCAAGCAAGCTCGTTACTTATCGCTACTTCCATACACTGATAACCATCAAGGTTAACCGCTAACTAGGAATGACTCATGCAAATTATTTTGTTACAGCGTATCGTCAACCTTGGTAAACTCGGTGAAACTGTCGATGTAAAACCAGGTTACGGACGTAACTTTCTTATCCCTCAGGGCAAAGCGCTACCTGCTACTAAAGCTAACATTGAAAAGTTCGAAGCACGTCGTGCTGAACTTGAAGCTGAAGAAGCAAAAGAGATCGCTGTTGCTCAAGAGCGTGCTGATGCATTGACTGACGTTAATGTTATCATGCGTGCTAAATCAGGTGACGAAGGCAAGCTATTTGGCTCTATCGGTACTCGCGATATCGCTGAAGCATTGACTAACTCAGGTCTAGAAGTAGACCGTGCTGAAATCAAGCTACCTGAAGGCACTCTACGTCAAGTTGGCGAATACAATGTTGATATTCAGCTACACCATGACGTTACTGCTAGCATCTTAGTTACTATTCTTTCTGAAGATGGTAACAATGAAGATTCAGCTGACGAAGAAGTTGCTGAAGAAGACTATTCTGAAGAGTAATCTTCTATATAGTTAGACTCAGTCTACGAAAAGCCAGCAACTTAGGTTGCTGGCTTTTTTACGTGCGTCCTTTTTGACATTAGAGTTTATATATTTAGACAATTTATAACGCTAACTTGCACTCCTTTATCTCGATAAATTAGGATTTTATATATTCCTAAACAGCTTAGGATTTTCAAAAAATCTATTGCTATGATAACGGTGTTATCTATGCAATATTGTAGTAACTAAATGCAACAATTGCCTTAAAAACGCTATACCAAACAACAAGATACTGCCTATATAATCATCTTTATTACTATTAGCAGAATTGATAATCTACTGCTATCTAATGTACTAATAGGGCGCAAGAACATGAAAGAAAATCATAACATTCATACCAATGACAAGCTTATCTGTACTCAAGGTAATGCATACTACTCCGAAGGTGAGGTGTATACAGTTGGCAGAATAGTCAATGACAAATACTTTCAGCTGCTGACCAGTGGCAATGATGATCATTGGTATGCCACGTTGGACGATCAAGGTATTTATGTCAGCTTTGATACTGCAACTGCTACCAATAACAAAGCTTTTTTTGATAAGATTGCCTAACTATAAATAACGGTACTTCTTAGAATACCTATCCTAAAAATAATTATTACTCAGGTAGGTAAATATTGTTTAGACAAAAACTGGTCATTATAAATGGCCAGTTTTTTTTGGTTTGAAGTATTAGCAATTGCTAGTTATAAAAGTATTTCCACACACCTCTTCGACGTTTTATTACTAACTTCTCTCATTTCAAAATTAAGTATCTCTCGATTTTTTGTCAACAGCGCCAACTATTTAACGAATCTATTTCCTAGCGGCGTCTATTTGCTATAAAGTATGCCCCTTTAAAATTTCGTATCGTTAGTGATGCAGATAGTTGGTTCCATATCGTTTAAATGTAGACATGGTAAAAGCGCTTGAAAGCACTACGCAAAGTAGACTTAGCAAGCTATATACCGTGTTTAATCTCGATATAATTGGCTATATTGGCATTGGTAATCAATTAAGATGTAAACCATATTGAGACAGTGATGATTGTATTTTGGCTTGTGCTGACCATTCTTTTTATTATTTTCGCTACCGCAAAACTAAAGTGGCATCCCTTTTTAGTATTGATTCTCTCTGCTTTTTTGGTCGCGCTATTTTATCAAGTACCACTTAATACGGTCGCCAAGACGATCTCTGATGGTTTCGGTGGTATCTTAGGCTATATCGGTCTTGTGATTGTATTTGGTACGATTATTGGCTTAATTCTTGAAAAAACGGGTGCTGCTATCGTAATGGCAGAGTCAGTCATCAAAGTATTGGGGCCACGCTTTCCTACTTTGACCATGTCTATCGTCGGTGCGGTCGTTTCCATACCTGTATTTTGTGACTCTGGCTATATTATCTTGAACTCTCTAAAAGAGTCTTTAGCTGAGCGCTTACATGTATCAAGTGTCGCGATGAGCATTGCCTTGGCCACTGGTCTATACGCTACCCACACCTTTGTCCCACCGACGCCAGGTCCAATCGCAGCGGCAGGTAACTTAGGTCTAGAGTCAAACTTAGGTTTGGTCATTATGGTCGGTGTAGTCGTGACAGCAGTTGCGGTATTGGCTGGCTGGTGGTGGTCTAATCGCTTCCTTAACGCTACTCCTGACAATATCAATGCGGCAGATGCTCCTACAGCCGCAAGGCCTGAAGGAATGAAAACTCGTGATGATTATAATCATTTGCCTTCAGCAACAATGGCTTTCTTGCCGATTATCGTTCCTATCATATTAATCTGCTTATCTTCGGTTGCTAATTTCCCAAGCGCACCATTTGGCAGTAGCATGGTAGCGGAGATTTTGATATTCATTGGTAACCCATTGACTGCGTTACTTATCGGTTTGTTCTTATCGTTCTTCTTGATTAAATCAAGCCAAAAAACGCAAGAAATCAGCGACAGTATCTCGCAAGGCTTGGTAGTAGCTGCCCCTATCCTATTGATCACTGGTGCTGGTGGTGCGTTTGGTGCCATGCTAAAAGTGACGCCGATCGGTGATTACTTAGGTTCGACGCTATCTGCTTTGGGTTTAGGTATCTTCATGCCATTTATCGTCTCTGCTGCGTTAAAAACGGCACAAGGCTCAACCACAGTCGCATTGGTTACTACTTCTGCTATGGTTGCCCCACTATTGAACCAGATTGGCCTAGACAGCGAACTTGGACGTGTGTTCTGCGTGATGGCAATTGGTGCTGGTGCCATGACCATTTCACATGCCAATGACAGCTTCTTTTGGATCGTTAGCCAGTTTAGTCGCATGAGCGTGGCACAAGCGTACAAAGCTCATTCAATGGCCACTGGTATCCAAGGTGTGACTAGCATCGTATTTATCTGGTTATTGACCCTAGTGTTTATCTAGTTCATGAAATTGGGTATTTCTACATACGTTTATTTGATGATTGTTAAGTAAACGTTTTAAAACATGACACTATCGCAATGATCGTGTCATTAAGATATTCAAAGAGAGCCGTATGAAAATTTTGATCGCCCCTGACTCGTTTAAAGAAAGTTTAGAAGCACTGGACGTGTGCCACGCCATTCAATCTGGCTTTAGTCAAGTGTTTCCAGATGCTGACTATAAGCTACTGCCAATGGCCGATGGCGGTGAAGGTACCTCAGCGGTATTGTCTTATGTATTGGGCGGGCGCTGGAAAGAAGTCAGAGTACATGACCCATTGATGAGACCGATTACGGCAAAGTATCTATTATTGCCTGAAGCGACCGCTGTTATCGAAGTGGCTCAAGCCTGCGGATTGCACCTACTAACAGCTGATGAGCGTAATCCTGTTATTGCGAGCAGTTATGGTGTTGGGGAGCTGATCGAAGATGCGTTAGAAGAAGGTGCTAAGCGTATCGTCATTGGTCTGGGTGGTAGCGCAACCAATGATGCAGGACTTGGTATGCTAATGGCGTTAGGCATAACATTTCATGACATCAATGATAGCCTACTCACTCATGGTGGTGGCGCACTTGCCAGCCTACATAAGCTCGATAATACTAGCCTGCATGCAAGGATATCAGACACGGTATTTGAGGTTGCTTGTGATGTGACCAATCCACTATGCGGTCTGCTGGGTGCAAGCGCAGTATTTGGCCCACAAAAAGGCGCCTGTCCAGAACAGGTCAATAACTTGGACAAGGCACTCAGTCACTTTGCGACCATATGTGGACAGCATGGCTATGAAGACTGTCAATACGTTGAAGGCGCTGGCGCTGCTGGCGGTCTTGGCTATGCGATGATGACTTTCTTTCAAGCTCAGCTAAAGTCAGGCTTTGATACGGTTGCCGAAGTGGCTCACCTGTCACAGCATATCACAGAGGCTGATCTTGTCATCACTGGCGAAGGCAAGCTCGATGCGCAAACAGCCATGGGTAAAGTGGCAGGTGGTATCAGCCAAATCGCTAAGGCTAGCCGTACACCTGTCATCGCTATCTGTGGCAGTGTCGATGGACTAAAACCTGCCCAAACCAGTCAGTTCGATGTGGTTATGCCGAGTATCCAAAAAGTCGACACGATTGATAATGTGTTGGGTTCTGCTTACAACAATATTGAGACTACTGCTGCTAATATTGCTGCAAGTATCAAACTTGGGCAGACTTTAAGATAGACGCAATCTTTCATAGTCGCAATCTATCAATGAACCTCCTCCACTAAATGCGCAGCTATTGAACCTTTTATTAGCCCTTTGTTAGCTGTGCATGTATCATTCACTCTCAACATATCTATAGCCATTTTTTTACTTCATCAATGACCGTATGCATTCTATTAGAGAGTGCCTGCTGTCTTCTGACTGCCAGATATAGCGTTTCGCTAACGGCAACTGGTAAATGATGACTGTTAATCAGCTCAGGCTTTGGATAGGCAGCCACTGCATGTGCTGGCAAGACAGTAAAACCTATTCCTCTGCTGACGGGCTCTAGTATCAGGCCAATCTGATTCGAAAATCCTTTTTTCTCGAAATCATTGATATGCTGAAATTGCTCATAATTGGCAGTCAGTAGCATGCCTGCATGATGGGCACCATCTGGATGATCAATAAATCCAAGTTCGATAAGATGCTCCCAGCTAGGCTCTACTGTAGCCGCAGGGGTTACTAGTATCAATGCTTCTTGTGCCATAGGCCTGCAGCTAACTGTTTCATCGTCTGAGATATCTGTCATAAAGCCGATATCAATCTCGTGATTTGCCAGCGCCCGCTCAATATCAGAATTTGGAGCAAAACGGTAATCAATCACTAGTTTTGGATGCTGCTGCTGTAAAGACAAAAGCTGCGGATACAGCTTAAGTCCCACACTACCCGGTGACATCAACCGTACCAATCCTTCATAAGGCGGATCTTCACCGATTCGCTGTTCTAAATTTGATAATCGCTGCAGTATCTCGCCTGCTTCTTTATAAAGCTGCTCACCTGCATTGGTCAATGAAAACTGCTTTCCTTGACGAATCAACAAGTCCGTATCTAGTTGCTCTTCTAACTTACTTATGTGTTGGCTCACACCAGACTGCGTCATATATAGACGTTCAGCTGTGCGGGTAAAGTGCCCAACTTCAGCAAGCGTGCAAAAGGTGCGTAACCATGTGATATTTATCATTACTTTTCATAATTATTTATATAATATTTGATAATTTTACATAATGAATATGCGTTTGTATACTGGCCTCACGTTAAACAAGAATACAGCAAACAGGAGCACAAACTATGAACAACATTTATCCAAGAAGCTTTTCGCACATCGGTCTGTCAGTACCTGACTTAGATGCCGCCGTAAAATTTTATACTGAGGTGATGGGGTGGTACACCATCATGGAACCAACTGAGATTATCGAAGATGATAGCCCGATCGGTGAGATGTGTACTGAAGTATTCGGTGCAGGTTGGGGCAGCTTCCGTATCGCTCACCTATCTACTGGTGACCGTATCGGTGTTGAGATTTTTGAATTCAAAAATCAAGAAGACCCTGAAAATAACTTTGAATACTGGATAACGGGTATCTTCCACTTCTGTGTTCAAGATCCAAACGTTGAAGAGTTGGCTGAGCGTATGGTTGCAGCAGGCGGTAAAAAACGTATGGAAAAACCACGCTACTACTACCCTGGCGAAAAACCTTACCGCATGATCTATATGGAAGACCCGTTCGGCAACATCGTTGAAATCTATAGCCACAGCTACGAGCTTATCTATAGCGAAGGCGCATACTAGGTTCAGTATAAATACAGCTTAGTATAAATTTAAATTAGTATAGAGTTAGCTTATAGTCAAGTCTATATAAATCCGCTACAGCGTCATCCTCGCTAAGCATACTAATGTATAACTTGCACTCGGTTTCCTTGTATCGAAATTATATTGAACTGACTATATATCTGACTGAAAAACCAATAGCGTACTCATCATCTGAGTGCGCTATTTTTTTTCGTGCGCTTTCTATGTGCTCCATCTATTGTATAGAATATGAGCCATGCTACTATTTAAAACGCTTGATATAAATTCATAGATAGCAGCATTTGCCAAATCAAACCACCCATTATCAAGGATGATAAATGACTCAATCTGACATTACTCTAGACCTAGATGACCTTTTGGTTATTAGAGAAGACACTAAAGAAAGTGGCGTAGTCACGCTCACCTTAAACCAACCCAAACAATTCAATGCGTTGTCCGTTGAAGTTCTGTCTGCCATGCAAGCAGAGCTAGACAAAATCGCTCAAGACGATACGATTAGAGTGGTGGTTATTCAAGCGACAGGCAAGGCGTTCTGTGCTGGTCATAATCTAAAACAAATGCGCGCACACTCAGAGGCAGCGTTTCACCGTGCACTATTCCAGCAATGTAGCAAAATGATGCTTACCATCAACCGTATGCCGCAAGTCGTCATTGCAAAAGTACAAGGCATTGCTACCGCTGCAGGATGTCAGCTGGTCGCCGCTTGTGACTTGGCCGTTGCCGCTGATAATGCAAAATTTGCCACTTCTGGGATAAACGTTGGACTTTTCTGCTCCACGCCTGCCGTTGCTGTCAGCCGTAATCTACCTCGTAAGCAAGCGTTTGAAATGCTAATCACAGGTGAATTTATCGATGCGCATACTGCCTTGCAATATGGCTTGATCAATCGAGTCGCACCAGCAGAGCAACTCGATCAAACACTACAGTCACTGATAACAGCAATCACTGCCAAGTCTCCGGTGGCAGTAAAAACTGGCAAAGATATGTTTTATAAGCAGCTGGGTATGAGCGTTGAAGATGCTTATGACTATGCCAGTGAAGTAATGACGGGCAATATGATGGCAGACGATGTGGGTGAAGGGATTGATGCATTTATTGAGAAACGCCAAGCGGTATGGAAAGGGTGCTAATTCCTATAATACTAATCATTGTATTACTTAGCTAACGTCATACAGAATATGCTTGGTTTATAAAACGAGCATTTTCCTTTTCGATAATTAAACTTGCTTATTGCCAAGCATAAAAAAGGCCACGATATCGCTATCATGGCCTTTATTATTTCTATTTAATACAGGTACTATAGGTACTATGAGCAGTCTTTACTCAGCAGCGATAGCGATCATCTCAACCAATAGCTCAGGACGTGCTAAAGCTGACTCACCACAAGCGCGAGCTGGTGGCTGAATACCTTCAAACCACTGGTCATAGACTTCATTCATGGCAGCAAAGTCAGCCATGTCTTTGATCCAAACTGTTACTGATAGTAGCTTTGATTTGTCACTGCCTACCTCTTCTAGCAACGTTTGGATTTTTTCTAGACAAGTCAATGTTTGCGCTTTGATATCGTCTTCTGCATTACCTACCTGACCACACAAATAGATAGTTTGGTTATGGATTACGGTTTTGCTCATACGTTGATTGCTGTGTAGTTTCTTAATCATGTCTATACCTTTCATTTATTAATTTAAGTCTGTGCTAATTACAGTCAATCCACTATAAAAGCGTTACAGCGTTAACCTCGCTTGAAGTATGACATATACATCTGCACTCGGTTGCCTTGTACCGCTCTTAAACTGGACCAACTATATATCAGATGCGCGCTTAGTTAGAAAAACGCTGGGCACTAAATGGTGCAAGATCGACCAATGTAGGTTTATCGTGAATCATCTCTTCAATCAGACGACCTGTCATTGGCCCTAAGGTAAAGCCTTGATGACTGTGACCAAATGCGAACCATAGTTTGTCATGCTTGTCAGCAGGACCGATTACTGGCTTCATATCAGGCATACAAGGACGAGAGCCCGCCCATGCTTCACTCTCAACCGCATCTTCTAATGGCAAGATTTTTTTAGCAAGCTTCAATACGGTTTTTAACTGACCAAAGTTCTTTGGCGCATTCATCGTGGTCATCTCAGCACCAGTGGTGATACGGATACCCTGCTGCATTGGCCCCATCACAAAGCCTTTGTCCATATCAAACATACTGTGATTGATGGTGTTCTTTTCTGTCACTTTGAAATGCTGATGATAGCCGCGCATTGGGAACAATGGCAAGTTATAGCCAAGTGGTCTGATCAAATCATTAGACCATGGGCCTGCTGCGATAACCAATTTGTCACTATAGTAGGTATCGTTATCAGTGATAACTTTCCAGCCTTCGCCATCTTGAACGATTTCTTTTACATCATTTTCTTTGATCGTACCCTGCATGTCTTGGAAGTTTTTTGCATAAGCTTTCACGAGTGAGCTTGGGTTTGATACTTGCCATGAATTTAACCAATGAATCGCACCAACGAAACCTTCAAAATTGGCACGAGGCTCCATTGCTTTTAGCTCTTCAAGGTTCAGTACGTTATGCTCAACACCTTGGTTACGCGCATCAATGGCTGATGCTTGTGCTTCTTTGAATGTCTCTTCTGAGCGATGTAGCTGTAACCAACCATCACGAGTAATGAGCTCATCAGCACCAGAAGCGCTAATCATGGTTTGGTGCTCACTGGTGCAATGCTCAATCAACGTCTGCCACTCTGACTCGATTTTTTTGACAGACGCTGGGGTCGAATATTTCCAGTATTGCAGTAGCGCTTGATGATAACGCAGAATGGCTGGAATACGATAACGAATATCAGTACCTTGGTTCGGCAATACTCGGATCATCTCTGTCAGCTGACGAGGAAAAGGATGCGTATGAATCGCTTCGCGCTGAATCAAACCGGCATTACCATATGAGGTCTCTGACCCTGGCAATTTCTTGTCTAAGAGTAATACATTTGAGTTATTTTTTTGTAGATGCCACGCGATTGACGTGCCAACCATACCTGCACCGATAACGATAACTTCATAGCGCATAACCTATCCTTTTCTTAGGGTGTTAATACAGAGTATCAAATATAAGGGTCTAACCAAATTAGGTGGTAATAGTAACGCATTAGGATAAATTTGAAACCCTTATCTGAGAAATATTTTTACTATTAAATACTTTTGGCTATACCTTTATTTGCAGGTCATTTTCAAAAGGAATAGTTGGCGTATGAAGCCATGATTTGGTGATAAATACAAGACAATATTATCTGACATTTGAAGCAAAAACATTCGTCAATGACAATGAAAAATCACCACCACATTGGATCATCGTTATCTATGACAGGCAGCTTGGTTGTTTCGACTGTTACTTCATCAGCAGATAGCTCCGCGATAAAGCGTGAGGCCATGTCAAAGTATCCAGAATAGCTGGAAAAATAATTCGGCGCGGTCAAATATAACTGCGTCTTTGCACGACTACAGGCCACATAAAACAGCTTGCGCTCTTCTTCTAATGCTTCAAAGTCATCCAGCGAGCGATGATGCGGCGTAATGCCATCGACCAACGAGTTAACGAATACCACTGGCCACTCAAGCCCCTTAGCACTATGAATGGTTGAGATCGTGACTTTATCATTACTTTGTCCATCGTCAGAGCTTCCCATGACCGCGACAGAATCATTAGGTGGGTCGAGCGCGAGATTTTCTAAAAAGCTATCGAGGCTCGTGTGCTCTGTCGCTAAATTCTTTAGCACGCGAAAGTCTTCGGTACGCTCACGCCAATTGTCTTCAATCAGCTTCAAGACTGGAATATAAAACTCAAGAATATGCTCAATGGCTGTCTCGACCGTCTCTGCTTGCTGTGCATTGGTGAGCGTGTGGTATAGAGGCTTTAGCTGATCGCTTTTTTTGGCAAACGGCGCTGCTAGTAACGGCTCAAACGCATTATTGTCAGCAGTAATGGCTTGGGTCAACCGTGTCGCGGTGACTGCGCCTACTCCTTTGAACAAGGTCAAGATGCGGTGCCAAGCAATCGTATCATTTGGATTATAGAGGATTTTGACAAATGCTAACACGTCTTTGATGTGGCGTCTTTCAATGAACTTAATACCGCCTACCACGATAAAGGGAATATTGCGCGCCATAAATTCTAGCTGCACATAGTTGGACTGGAAAGACGTGCGGCATAATACAGCAAAGTCGTTGTAGTCATACTCTGGCTTTAGCGTGATGATCTTGTCAGTTATATAGCTGGCTTCTTTTGTCTCGTCGCTGAGTCGTCGGAATATTGGCTTCTCCCCTTCTATCGGTGCGTCAGAGTAAAGCTGCTTTTGATAGCCTAGCGTGATTTGTGCTGACAACGCATTGATATATGTTAAAACTGACGGCGAGCTACGATAATTTTGTTCAAGCTTGATAAGTTTGGCATTGGGATATGTCTCACCAAAGAGCAAAATATTTTCGTAATTGGCGCCGCGAAAGGCGTAGATGCTTTGATTGTCATCGCCAACGACCATTAGCGATACTGACTCAGGCTCACATATTAAGTCAATTAGCTGCTTTTGCGGAATATTGGTGTCTTGATATTCGTCAACCATAATGTAACGATATTGGCTTTGCAGCAGCTGTCGAAAGGTGTCATTGGTTTTTAAATGACGCACTACTTGGCTAATTATGTCATCAAAATCATATAAGTGATTGGCGCGCTTATACTCATGAAAATCGATTGCCAATTGCTCGATGATAGGAATGTGTACCGCAATATCAGGATAATTAGTCTCTATTAAATCACGAATATGAATCCGTCTGTTTCTAGACGTCGATATGATATTTTGCAGCGTTTTTTTGCGCGGGAAGGCTTGGGTTTTGGTTTGGGCAGGGTACTTTTTTTCTTTGTGTACCAAGTCAATAGCATCCTCACTATCGCCAGTATCTAAAATCGTAAATCGTGGATTGATACCGAGCAGGCCCGAGTATTGACGCAGCAGCATATTGCAAAATGAGTGAAAGGTGCCACTGGTGATACTGTTTAAGGCCTTGTCGGTTGGCAGCTTATCTTCAGCCAATGCATCATCAGATAGCTCTTGATTTGAAGGACTACTTGCCAGCAAAGATTTAGCGCGATCTTTGATTTCATTTGCCGCTTTGCGCGTAAAGGTCAGTAATAATATCTCTTTAGGCGACACGCCATTTTCTAATAGATAACTGGTACGGTAAGTCAAGGTTTTGGTTTTTCCCGATCCTGCCCCCGCAATCACCAATACTTTACCTTCGATAGTAGTGGCAGCCATGAGCTGATCGGGATTGAGCTCACTGGCATAATCTACTTTTAATCCTAAATAACTATCCAATCTTTGCGTCAACAACTTCGTGTTTGCTTGATCATTAGCATCAATGAGGTTTGCCTCTAACTTTTTGATGGCCTGCTCAAGTCGAGACAGTTTAGGCTTCATCTCAAGGAAGTTTTGCGGGTATTTATAGTGGCGTGTGTCAAAAATCGAGGTTGTCATTGTCTAAAATTGCCTTACATTTTATTTTGGCGATATTATCAGCGTATGTCTGACTGTTTATAACTTTAGAATAAGTATGATTTGCTAAAAGTAGCAGAATATATGTGCTGAATTTACGTGAACTTTAAGCCCTTATCTGTGCGTGACAGTTTACCATATTAAAAAATAGGGTTTATCAGCCCACATAAGCTATGTGTCACTCCTATTGATTCGCCTTGTTCATTTTCAAGCCTCAAATATGACCTACTTTTATCATAAAGCTGCGTATTATCATCGAGTAAAAACCTGAGCATATACCGTAACAACCTCACCCCTATTCAGGTAAATTTGCTACAATGTGCCCAATTTTGATTTATCATTTAACCAAACTTTATACCAACTGATTTTATTAATACATTGAGAGAATGTTATGGGTTTTAATTGCGGCATCGTCGGCCTACCAAACGTGGGCAAATCCACCTTGTTTAATGCGTTGACCAAAGCGGGTATCGCCGCTGAAAACTTTCCATTTTGTACCAAAGATCCCAACACGGGTATCGTGCCAGTACCAGACCCACGCCTAAAGCAACTGGCTGATATCGTCAATCCTGAACGCGTATTACCAACGACGATGGAGTTTGTCGATATCGCAGGTTTGGTTGCAGGGGCATCGAAAGGCGAAGGCATGGGTAACCAGTTCCTAGCGAACATCCGTGAGACCGATGCAATTGCTCACGTTGTACGCTGTTTCGATGATGACAACGTCGTACACGTTGATGGCCGCGTTAGCCCGATTGATGATATCGAAACCATCAACACTGAACTGGCACTTGCAGATTTAGAAGCTGTTGAACGTGCGGTATTTAACTTGACCAAAAAAGCAAAAGGCGGCGATAAAGACGCTGGTGCCATGCTTGATGTGTTCAAAAAGATTGAGCCATTACTAGCAGAAGGCAAAGCGGCTCGTGCTGCTAACCTAGACGCTGATGAGAAAAAACTGATCAGAAGCTATGGTTTAATCACGCTAAAGCCGACCATGTATATCGCTAACGTCTCTGAAGATGGTTTTGAAAACAACCCATATCTTGACGCTGTTCGTGACTATGCCACTGGTGAAGACTCTATCGTAATCGCGCTATGCAATCAGATCGAATCTGAAATTGCACAGCTCGATGAAGATGATAAAAAAGACTTCCTAGCTGAAATGGACATGGAAGAAGCCGGTCTTGACCAAGTAATCCGTGGTGGCTATGACTTACTTGATATGCAGACTTACTTTACCGCTGGCGTAAAAGAAGTACGTGCTTGGACTGTCGCTATTGGTGCGACAGCGCCGCAAGCAGCTGGCGTAATTCATACTGATTTTGAGCGCGGATTCATTCGTGCTGAGGTCATTGCCTATGACGACTTTATCGAATACAACGGTGAAAAAGGCGCTGCTGCTGCTGGTAAATCGCGTTTAGAAGGTAAAACTTACATCGTGCAAGATGGCGACGTGATGCACTTTAGATTTAACGTGTAACTTTAAATAGTATAGCTTGTTTAAAGTTAATTAGCCGATGTTGGATATTCTCCATCATCGGCTTTATTTTGTCATTATATTGTTATATTATAACATATCTTTATTTTGCTTATTTGAGGAATTATATTATGGCGGCTTATTTTTCTAAACTTGCAGGTATTACTATACTAGGTAGTGTGATGGCTGGCTCTTTACTGGGCTGTCAGCCGAACAACGATACCGATGCAGTGGTATCTGAAGAAGCACCAGTAGATAATCACGTCGAGCATGAACAAGATCATGAGATGCATGATGATAAAGAGTATGAAGAGCACGACCACGAAGAGCATAGTGATATGGAACATGACCATGAAGGGCCCGATGATGAAGGACACGATCATGAAAGTCATAGCCACGAGGAACATGCGCACGCAGGTCACGATCATGCAGCTCATGCCAGCAACAGCACTCCTTTCTCTTGTGAGCCTACTGCTACTATCGGCGTTTCTTATCATAGCGACAGTACACCACAGACAGCGCATTTGCTCATCGATGGTATCGAATACGATTTAACGGCTACTGCTAATAGTGAAACTGATGCTGATAAGGGCATCTATACCAGCGATATTGGATTAGACGATACCCACGGCATCATATGGCGAGTAAATGGAGACAAAGCGACATTGCTCAAGAAGACACTGGACAGCGATGTAGCTATCGACAAAGAAGACGTACTTTTTAACTGTCAAAAGTCTTAATATAGTCGTTTCAATATAATTTGGATACAAGCAAGGCGAGTGAAATTACTACAAATAGTAGGCTAAGCGAAACTGGCACCGTATACAATTTATAGGGCATTAACTCTAGTCAAAGAAGTCTAAAATGAGTACAAGGCAGCCGACTACAGATTGTACAAATAGCACCTTTAAGGAGGGGAACACCGTAGTCGTTTAGTAGTTCTCTGACTATATATCTGTACCAAGGGCGCTATTTTGCTATGCTAGAGGCTCCCTTGGTTTCGGATGTTTAATATGCTAAGTACACCAACTTCTTTGCCGTCTCCTACCACACAATGGTCTCATCTGCTCAACTCGCAGCGTCTTGGTGCTTCCAAGAAGTTCAACGCCAATACAAGCACTCGCTCTCAATTTCATAAAGACTATGACAGACTGGTGTTTTCGCACTCCTTTCGTCAGCTCAATCAAAAAACCCAAGTTCATCCGTTGACCAATCAGCTCGGCATTCATACTCGCCTGACGCATTCGCTTGAGGTCTCCTGTATTGGACGCTCTTTAGCAATGATGGCAGCAGAGAAGTTACATGATAAATTAGGCAATGGTTTACCAGCGGGTATCTCGCCTGCGGATGTCGGCGTTATTGTACAAGCCGCCTGCCTCGCTCATGATATTGGCAACCCGCCTTTTGGACATGCAGGAGAGTATGCGATTCGTGATTGGTTTAAGCAGCCTGAACCGCAAGCAATTTTGCAAAATTTAAGCAGCAACGAGCGACTGGACTTACTGGCATACGAGGGTAATGCTCAAGGGTTTCGCCTATTGGCACGTAATGAGCATCACCCTGACAAGGGTGGTATGCGGCTCACCTGTGCCACGCTAGGCGCCTTTATGAAGTATCCGTGGTTGGCAACTCACAGTAACGATGTCAATGACAACCATTATAACGTGCAAAAATTTGGCTGCTTTTATAGCGAGGCTTCTCAGTTAGAAGAGTTAGCTGCGTGTTTGCACTTACCGCGCTCAGAGCAACACGATGGCTTTGCGCGCCATCCATTGGCTTACTTGCTAGAAGCGGCAGATGACATCTGTTATGCGCTAATCGATTTAGAAGATGGCATCAATCTGAATATGCTAACCTATGCCGAAGTTGCCACGATATTTTATGAGCTGATTGGTGAGCGTCCAAGCAGCGTAAACTTGCCAGCGCATATGTCTGTCAGACAAAGTCTTGCCTCACTGCGGGCACGAGCCATGATGCGTTTGGTCAATACCGTCACCGATGCCTTTGTAGCCAATAGTGATGCATTGCTAACTGGAACGCTGCAAGGCAGCCTATTTGCCCATTGCGATACCAGTGTGCAGAATGGTATCAATCAAGCTAAGCAGCTGGCACGCGAAAAAATATTTAACCATCCGAGCAAAGTAAGAATGGAGCTGATGGCCAATCAGTGCTTGCATAGCCTATTGAATGCCTTTATGCCACTCGCTTGGACAGGGTCTCAATCTGCTACTATGCAGCCGCCGATGTCTTTTGAGCAGCAACGTCTGTTAAGATTACTACAGCCTCATCTTGACGAACATCGCCGCATCTTGTCTGACGATATCTATCATAATGTCTTAAATATTTTGGATTTTATTACAGGTATGAATGATCATGAAGCTTATCGACTGGCGCAAGAGTTGCAGGGTCATTGGGGCACAGTGGTTTAAAAGACCAATACAGGTTTAGTAAATTAACACGAATGGCGTATTTCAGTCGTATTTATGCGTTGAAATGAGTATGATAAACACCTACCGGACAATTTTGAAATATTATGAGCAGTCGCGAACAAAAAAAACTTCAAACTCGGCACGCCTTTTTTAATGCTGTGCTCGATTTATGTATGACAGGGCAATCTTTTAGCTCTATCAGTCTCAGACAAGTAACACGCGAGGTTGGCGTTGTGCCGACGGCGTTTTATCGCCATTTTGATGATATGGAGTCACTCGGGCGCGCTTTGGTCATTGAGGAATTGGGCGGTACGTTAGCCACGTTAAGTGATAGCCTGCAGATTGGCCGCAAACGTAGCTTTGATCGTCAAATCGCAAAAAGTATTCAGCTATTCTTGTATATGGTCAGCGATCAGCCTTATTACTGGCAGTTCTTGGTCAGTGAGCGTTATGGTGGATCAGAAGCAGTACGCAAAGCCATCAATGAGTTGATTAAGATACATGCTCAAGGGTTGGCCGACGACTTAGCGTTGCAGCCAGCGTTTACCCATATCAACGCTTATGACCGTCGTCTATTGGCTGAAGCTGGTGTGAATATGTTTTTCTCTTGGATTGTTGATTGGCTAGAGCTGACCTATACGGAAGATCATGATGATGAGATTGATCTAAATGAAATCGAAGAGAACAAACAGCTGATGCTACATAACTGTACTCGTCAAGCACAGATGCTTTTTTACGGGGCTTATAATTGGAAATCTAGCGAAGAAACACGCCTAAAAGACTAAATGTCGATCCCAATACTCTCTGCTAAAAGCTCGGACGAAATGCCCATAGTCGCTGTGTCACTACTTTGACTGCCTTGGGCATTTTACCGTTTGCCTCACTACTGTTACTCGCCTGATTATTATTAGCAGCCTCACTACTATTAACTACTTGATTATTATCAACGACAGTTTTACTAATCAAAACAGTGGCAAAACGCTCTCTCGCCTGTCCGACAGTTGCATTATCAATCGCTGTGATAAGCGCCATAAATGCTTGGCTGTCAACGGCAAGCATTGGTGTTAGTGCTTTTCGTTGCTCATCATTTAGACTGCCGAATATCGGTAATTGCCATACTGTATCAATAGACGTCAGCGCCTGCTGTGCGCGCATATCTACCAGTGATTGCATCTGTTGGCTGTTAGCACCCTCAATTAGTGCTGCTAACAATACAGGACTGGCAGTATTGATATTAATCGGCACATAATAAGGCACTGCGGTAAGATAAGGCCGTAATACTGCTAATGTCTCAGCGCTTACCCCTTTCACTTCTAGTAGCTGATCGATACTGACAAAAGGCTGATTTGGCAGAGCATCTGTTGCTACAGCGTTTGACTGCTGCGCATATACCGTACTTTCATCACCGCCATCTTGATATACCTCGCCGTCTGCATCTTGCCAATCAAGTATAGCAATAGCGATATCAGGCTCTAGATTTAGTTGCGTGAGTAGTCGTTGGAATACTGCTAAAGCAGTGGTATTGGCCGTCCCATCTTGATACAAGTTATTAATGTTAAAACGACCAGACTCATCGCGTAGCTCGATGCTGACACTGTGACTAGCCAATGTATAAGGTGGTATAGGCTGCGCCCAGATATCTTGCGCACTATCCGTATCATTGAGGTTGCTATCAGCGCGAATCATCGTCACAGCCAACTGTTGACCTGCATCGATATCTTGCAGCAACTGATTTTGATCGAATAACAGACCACTACGCCTAATCGCAATTTTTTGGCTAGCAAGCATTGATCCTGCAACCACAGTAATACTCACTACCAATAATAAGATAGTCAGCAGTGCAACACCGCGTTGAGAGTTCGCAGTCATCGACATACATAGCCTTTGTTGTTGAGCAATTGATGCATTTTAACTACTACCTTCTCAATTATTCGTTCCTACATTGCTATCATCCGCACTGCTATTATTGTCACTACCATCATTACCGCTGTTGTCATTATTGGCATTATCATTGCTACCACCCTCTGTATTATTGGCGATGCTTTGACTATTGCTATGCGATATCGGTTGCGGGGCAAGTGCCCATTGCCAAGTGATTGGCATGTCTTGGTATGTAAAGCTAACCGCGACTCCTTTCGGTAATAAAACAGCTGTTGGCTTGGAATTCGCTGTATTCGCTGATTGTACTACTGCTACGCTTGCACTACTGCCACTGTTAATGTCATCGCTCGGAAATCTGGTACTTAGCTCTGGTAGATAGGCTTGCCAGCTCCCTGCTGTGACACCTTCGAGCAATACGCTGTCCAAGCTGACGCTATCACGCCCGCCTTCCATACTGGTATATTGGCGACGTATCAAACGTTCATCCGCAAAAATATATTCGATACGTTGGAGGCTATTGCTACTCTGATATCTTGGATCAGGATCGGCAAAGCGTACAAAGCTGATATGCTCGCCATCTAAGCTCATAAAGGGCTCAGGCGCAATTTTGTTCATTTGCTCGCTTGATTGGGAGCTAGTGTTCGCGTTAGTACTATCGCTTGGACTGTTATTCGTCGCACTGACACTTTGAGTAGTAGCCGCTTGATAAGGGATAATTTGACCCATGTCTTGCTGTAATTGCAAATAGGCGTACTGCAAGACAGCCAGATTGTCAGCATGAAATTGCGCGCGCTCACGAGCACGGTTGACCCCATCAAATACTTGCCAGCATGCAACAGCTAGCATCGCAAATATTGCCATGGCAACCATTAGCTCAAGTAATGTGAAACCACGCTGATGCCTCACAGACCGCCCTCTGCTTGCCCGCTATCACCTGTTGTGCTTAGACCACTTAAATCCAAACTGCCCGTATCTTGCTCAGCATTACTTAGCATCACAGTGATATCAGTGACCGATGTGCGTGTCTGTCCATCTATAATAGGCGCAACTGCGATATTTACTTCTTTTAGGGCAGGTGTGATGGCGTCGCCGACTGTCATTGATATTTGCCAATCACGCCCTTGAGCGTTCACGGTTTGGGTGCGGTTGGCTGTCAGCCACGTCTCTTGAATACGCAAATCAGCGGCGGCATTTTGAGCGACGAAGTGAGCAAGCGTACGAGTACGCAATATATCAACTGAGCTCAGATATGCACTACTGGCACGGCTCGCCGCGACTGCTACCACTGCCAAAATAGCCAAAGCAACCATCACTTCGATAAGGGTAAAGCCGCTCTCGCGTCCACACTTGAGTGATATAGATCTTGGTGACACAGGCTGGCTTGTCATAGGAGGTTTATATAATCTAGCCACTATAACCCCTGTCCGATTCGCATGCTACCATCTGGCATTATCGTAATCACCTCGCCCACTAAACGCGAATCGTGAAGCACTTCAATGGTGACGGGCGTTGCTTGTCCTGTACCAAACCACAATACCTGCGGTACATTTTGATCGCTAAACCAAGGCTGTAACGTTTGGGTTCGTCCCGTACTCTGTAAACCGCTAGAATCCAAACTTTGAACTCTAATACTCACGCCAGTGGGCAGTTCAGGCAAATTGATATCCGACTCGACTTCCCAACTTGGCGTTGGTTTTTGCTCATCAGTAGAGCCTGATAGACCAGCAACCTCTGCCGACAGCTCCATAGCATTCTTAGGCTGACTGTCGGCGCTATCTGACATCATCTCTGTTGTCTGGTACGCGACATATGGATTTGATAATGTAACGATGACCGGCTCTACCTGCCCCTGCTTATCTGCCTGCATACGCAAACCCATCGGCTGCATACGTTCAGCCGACAATAGGCGAACGTAACTCAATGAATCGGTCAGATGCTCATAAAAAGCGCGGTTTTTGCGGGATTCACTGCTACCGACAGACAAACTCATTATGCCAGCAAATATAGACAAGATAGCCACTACCACCACGATTTCCACCAATGTAAAACCAGCCTGTGGCCGACTGTTTATTGATGAGAATGATGATAAGTGATAAGCATCACTTGATATGGAGACGCAGCTGCGACAATGGTCTGTAGGTCTTGTATCTAAGCAGCTTGACTGAGACGTTTGACTAATTAGAGTAAAAGAGCAAGTAGCCGCTGAACTGGACTGCGTCTTAACACTGACCGGCATATTGCACCTATAAGCCCAATTTTAATTGTCGCAGAATGAGAAAGGGGGTTTGAAGAATATTAGAAGATATATAAATTCATAATACAAATCGTGCTGCAATGGTAAGCATTACAACACGATTTATCAAAGCCGAAAAAGGTTCATAACCCAAAAATTACTTGCTACTTTATTAATAGTTACTTTGCTAAGAGATACTTTACCGATAACTAATTTAATAGTTGGTATTACGGTGCTCTTCTGATTCAGTATCGATTTGCTCTACCAGCTCTTGCATATCTTCATCCATGACCTCTTCATCATCAGCAGGATAATGGCTTGGCAACTCTAGCACTTGCTGAACAAAGGCATAACGCAGCGTATCACGGCGACCTAAGTAGCGTTGGTAAAAGCTTGAGTTTAAGAGCCCTGCACCGCCCTGACCAATCGCCCAAATAGACGATAGATAATCACGAGTACTCAAATTACTGTGCTCATCTTTTAGGTATGCGCTAATAATATCAATCAAACGCTTCATACGCTGGCGACGGATATCATATAACTCACCAAACAAACGATTGAGCCCAGTCACTGATGCTGCCAGACGCTCTTCGATTTGGTTCAATAGCATGGCTTTTTGCGGGTTGAATAACTGCTGAAAAATCATACGGGCAACGCCTGCCGAGGGGCAGTCATCAATACGGTTAATCTCAAACAATTGCTCTTCGTAACGAATAATAATACGCAGATAAAGCTCATCTTTACTGGAGAAATGCTTGTACAGGGTGCCTTTAGCCAAATCGAGCTGATCTGCCAAACTGTCTAAAGTGATATCACCATCGCCTGACTCAAGTAGCAATTGTTCTGCCATCGCTAAGATGTTCTCTTCTCGTGCCTTGAACTGGTGCTGACGACTCATAATCTCTCCTAAAACATGACAAGATTAAGCATATGACCATCAATTATGTGCGTACATTTGGCAATGAGCGTATAAAACTATACAAGAACTGCTGAAATACCATAAAAGGGATATGCTTATATTTACAAATAGTCATTGATAATCATATAGTTACATTTAGTAAATCAGATACTAAGGGGGATTGAGCTATACGACTATCACATAAATGACTGACTGGTCATAGCATAACCATTTTAGCGATACTGTGCCAGTAAATTTTCAAAGTTTTTTGCGGTTAATGCTCCGACCTCGTTACTATCACAACCATACATATCTGCGATAAAGCTCGCGACGTAGGGTACGTAGGCAGGCTCATTGGGACGACCACGCTTAGGCACAGGCGCCAAATATGGACTGTCGGTCTCAATCAAGATTCTGTCTCTAGGCATGTGCCTTGCAGCATCTTGGATATTTTGGGCACTTTTAAAACTGACAATACCTGAGAAGGAGATATAAAATCCTAAATCTAAAGCACGTTTTGCGGTCTCCCAGTCTTCAGTAAAGCAATGAATAATACCATGCTCAGCGCCTTCACTTTTTAAGATATCGATCGTATCTTCTTTTGCGTCACGCATGTGTATGACCAGCGGTTTTTTTAGTTGCTGACTGGCATGGATATGACGTGCAAGACTGGCTTGCTGCTCTTTTTTATTTTCTGTAGACCAGTAGTAATCTAGCCCCGTCTCGCCTATTGCCCATACATGATCTTTATCAGCAGTCTCTACTAAACGCTCAACCGTCGCTGATTTCAGTACATCAATATCTTCACAAGGATGAATCCCTACACTCATCCCTAGATTTAATGTCTCGTCACCATAGGTGCTCACAATATTGGCAATCTCATCATATTCTGCAAAATCACACATGATCGCCATCGCACGGGTAACATTAGCAGTTTTCATGGCGTCAATCGCGCCAGATAATTTACCATCGTATTTCGTCAAATCTAAACGGTTAAGGTGACAATGAGTATCTGTAAACATAAATAATCTCGTTTTTATAACTTATTAATTAAAAGTATGGGAATTAAAATTTAAATCTTATTTGCATTGGTTGCTGTGAAGGAATCTGTTTTCAAGTATCGTTTAACGGTACACTACATTAATAGCTATCAAAAATACTCTAAATAGAATTTATTCTAAATAAATGGATGATACGAGCTTAGTCGATACGTCATAACAGTCTTTTAAAAACCGAAGCTTTAAAACCTTTATTACCTCTCATAAGTGCCATAATATGAATCATAAAAAAACTATCACTTTACCGCATATATTCAAAACATTGTTACCGAAGCAACTCTATAGACAACGGTTTTTACTACAAGATAAAGGCCATAGTAATTACATTGAAATAGCTAACGACGTACGTATCATTGGCAACTCCACAATTACCATTCGTAAAGGTGATAACAATCGAATTACCATTGGTAGTCATGGGAAACTTAATAAATTAAAAATCGACATTAATGGTAATCACAATCAAGTCACTATCGCAGAACATGTTAAATTCTCTGGTCAATTATTAGTCGTTGGTAATCATTTACGCATTCATATTGGTGAGCATACCACTGCCATTGATTGCTATATCTTGGCACGTGACAAGAGTGTAACCATTGGTAAGTCTTGCATGATATCGCGTGGTATTGAAATTCGCGCTACCGATGTGCACAAGGTCTACGATATAGATACTAACGTACGAGTGAACAAAGCACATTCTGATGTCATTCTAGGAGATCATATTTGGATTGCGGCTAATGTGACTATTTCAAAAAACGTCTCTATCGCTGATGGATGTATCATCGCAGCAGGTGCCTTCGTCAATAAACCAGTCACTATACCAAACTGTATGGTAGCAGGCACACCAGCAAAAATTATTCGCCAAAACGTACGTTGGGAACGCTAAACACGACTTCAAATACAATAGTTAATTAAGAGGCACGACTCGCATCACCTCTTCTATGGTTGTCACGCCTTCACTAATACGTTTTGCCCCTGATAAACGCAATGGCTGTAGACCTTCACGATAGGCTTGTTGTTTGAGTACATCTAAGTTTGTATCGGCTGCGACCAGTTTTTTTAATTCGTTAGACAATGGCATAATCTCGTATAGGCCGACTCGTCCCTGATAACCAGTATGTCGACAATGCTCGCAGCCTTGAGCCATATAAATTTGTGCTGGGGCAGGTGCGCGCCAAGGTTGTACCAACTCCTGCCATTGAATGGCAATCTCACTGTCTGGCACAACGTCTACCGCTTTTTTGCAATGCGGGCATAGCGTACGTAACAACCGCTGTGCCATTACGCCCAATATAGTCGCTGATGTCAAAAATGGCTGAATACCCAAATCATGCAAGCGAGTGATTGAACTTGGCGCATCGTTGGTATGTAGTGTCGAGAGCACCAAATGCCCTGTTAATGAGGCTTGTACTGCCATATTGGCTGTTTCAGCATCACGAATCTCCCCCACCATAATAATATCAGGATCTTGACGCATCAAAGAGCGAATGCCGTCAGCAAAGTTTAAATCGACACCTGGATTCACTTGCATCTGGTTAAATGCAGGTTCAATCATCTCAATAGGATCTTCGATGGTACAGACATTAACTTGTTCAGTCGCTAGCTGCTTGAGAGTACTATACAAGGTCGTGGTCTTACCTGAACCTGTAGGCCCGGTGACCAAAATAATCCCATTTGGATGAGCAGTCAACTCATGCCACGTTTCAAGCTGCTTACCCGATAAACCAAGCTGAGCGAAGGAACGCACCAGCACTTCAGGATCGAATACCCGCATGACCAACTTTTCACCGAAAGCGGTTGGCATAGTCGACAAACGAAGTTCTGTCTCTAGCCCCTTTGGCGTTCGCGTCTTTAAACGACCATCTTGCGGTTTACGCTTTTCTGCAACATTTAGCCGTCCTAGAATTTTGATACGTGCGGTCACCGCGACGATGATTGCCAATGGCATCTCATACACCGTATGGAGTACACCATCAATTCGGAAGCGAACCTTACCTGTCTCACGACGTGGCTCTAAATGGATATCACTAGCTCGTTGCTCAAAGGCATATTGCAACAGCCAATCAACGACTCTGACAATATGCTGGTCATTGGCATCAGGGTTGGTATTGTCACCCAATTGTAATAATGCTTCGACATTGGTCACATCGGCAGCTGCACGTTTATGGACACTGTTTGCGCCTGCAATCGCTTGGGTGACTTGATAGAACTCTTGCCGATAGCGTTTAATCTGCTCAGGATTGATATAGACCGTACGATAGCTTTTTGATTTGATTAACTTTTCAATACTTGAGTGCCAGTCAGTATAAAAAGGCTGATCCGTTCCGATAACCACTTCGTCTACAGCGACCTCAATCGGTAAAATATGCTGCGAGCGCGCATATTCGAACGACATCAGCTGCGTGACGGCTGGCACATCAACTTTCAGTGGATCAATACGCACAAGTGGCATGTCTGCTTTGGCCGCTAGCCATTGATTGAGCCATGCTATCGTTAATTTACTCTCAGCATGACTATCAAGCGCATGATCATCCGCATGACCATTAGGCAACCCAAACTCACTAATCGTCAGAAGCGGATGCTGCGCCTTGTCACGGCGACTGGTTATCACCAGATTATAGCCGCGCTGATCAATTACTCTATCTGCTAGTAATTCATCAAGACACCAACGTAAATCAATCACGATCGAATATTTTTGAGCAGACATATTTTTCTTCTTTTATTGGTCAATAAATATTTCACAAATCAGCAGTTTATAGCTTTCACTTTCATGGCTTTGATAAAGCATAAATACAGTGCGCCAATTTCATGCTAAGGAGTCACTGCTACAACGGCCGTTATTTGCAACTGTCCCGATTCTATCAGCTGAAAGCTGACATCAACAGACTTATAGCGCATGGTAAAACGCTTATTTAACTCGGTGCGCCGATAGGCAGGACGTGGATCTTGGGCGATTAAGGCTTTGATAGTGTCTAGATCAGCCATCATTAACTGTTTTTGAGTTTTATCAATGACTGCTTTAACTGATGATTGCTTATTTTGAGCATTTTCTACCGCTGCATTTTGCGCACTTTGATTGGCGACAATTTGCAAAAACTGCTCATAAGCCAGCTCGATAATCGTCACATCCAACAAGTGCGGCGCAGTTTGCGCAAAACCACTTTTTGCATGACTCAATGCATCACTATAAGCCACATAAGGTTTGATATCGATAATGGGCGTACCATCTATCATATCAGCACCGCTGATGATAATTAATACCCGACCTTGTATCACCTCAATACGCTCAAGTTTCACCACAGACAATCCCAAAGCGGATGGTCGATACATACTACGACTGGCAAACACGCCTATTTTTTGATTACCACCAAGCCTTGGCGGTCGAACTTGTGGTCGAAAACCGCTACCTGTGATATCAAGTTGGTCGTTTTGATGTTTCTGTTCGTTTTTGTGATTCTGATTGTCTTTATATAAATAGTTGTGATGAAACTGCCAGCTGATCCAAATATGGCTAAAAGTGTCTAAGCCAATGAATGCCGCTGGCGTATCGTAAGGCGCTAGCATCTCAATTACACTAGTCAGCGCCACCAAATTCGGTTGTCTTGGCGCACCAAACTTCTGTGAGAGCGGCGCACGATGGTAGCCAATGATTGGTGCTCGATGCTGGTCATTCAACAAGGCATTATCGCCAGACATATGGTCACTCCACTGATAACAAACGGTCTTTATCGAGCCAATTGGCTCAAGCATACAAAATTACTCACTAACGATATTCCATTTTATCATGGTACATCGTGGCTGCTAGACAGATTTTTATTTTAAAGTTTGGTATTATGAGCGTGAAATTTATTGAGAATGGCTTGCATTCATACAATACCTATAGTGCTTATGAGGACAAAAACCTTATGACTAGCCTACGATTCCTTGTATAAATGTAAAAAAAATGCTTTGTAACTTGCTTCATACATTCACAATATTATTGGTTTTTGGCTAAAAAATATTTCAAAGCATGAGCATTTATAGTCATTTTAATATTTTAATAATAATTACCCGCTTATATATGGTTAGCGTCCAACAGCTATCATTGAAAATTCTAATTTCATACTCATTTACACTTAACGATAAAAATAGCGACTTATTAACGAGGACTTTATGTCAAAACTTCGCACCGAAACGGTTACAGAGGTTCATCATTGGAATGATGCCTTATTTAGCATCAAAACCACACGTGACGATGGCTTACGCTTTCGCAATGGCGAGTTTGCGATGATTGGTCTCGCTGTCGATGGCAGACCACTGCTACGCGCTTATTCGATTGCTAGCCCTAACTATGAAGACCATCTAGAGTTCTTTTCTATCAAGGTTCAAGACGGCCCTTTGACCTCACGCCTACAACATATCAAAGTCGGCGATGAGCTATTGGTCAGCAAAAAGCCCACCGGCACGCTAGTCTTAGACGATCTACTACCCGGTAAACACCTTTATATGTTGTCCACTGGTACGGGGCTTGCGCCATTTTTGGCCTTGGCACGTGACCCTGAGGTTTATGAGCGCTTTGATAAAATCATCTTGGTGCATGGCGTTCGTTATGCAGATGATTTGGCGTATCGTGACATGTTCGAAAATGAGCTACCCAACGATGAAATCTTTGGCGAATGGTTCCGCGAGAAGTTTATCTACTATCCAACGGTTACTCGCGAAGAATTTAGAAATCAAGGCCGTGTTACCGACTTAATGAAATCAGGCAAACTTTTTGAAGATATTGGTTTGCCACCGATGAATAAAGACGATGACCGTGTCATGATCTGTGGCAGCATGCCATTCAATGCGGAAGTCTCTGAGATTTTAGATGGTTTTGGTCTCACTGTGTCGCCACGCATGGGCGTGCAAGCGGACTATGCGGTTGAGCGCGCCTTTGTCGGTTAAGATTAATGTGATTAAAAGCACAATTATTATAAATAATTCTTGACGCTAAAAAATAGGCTGCTATAATACGCAGCCTATACAGAGAACACTGTAGCCCAATTCGATAAGGTTTCGCACAATAGACTTTATCACCTAACATGCCAGTGTGATGGAATTGGTAGACATGACGGATTCAAAATCCGTTGCCTATAAAGCGTGTCGGTTCGAGTCCGACCACTGGTACCAATACTTCAAGCTAAGTGCTTGATAGCTAAAAGATTAATCTCTGATTGCCTTTTAGCGTGTACATCACAGTGTACACTCTGATAAGATTTCGCACTTAACTTGATAAATCAGCCTCCTTAGTTGGGGGCTTTTTTATGTCTGTAGAAAATTGCTTAGTCATGCCAGCCATCAATCACGATTTGATACGCCCAATAGTGGACTGACTGCCTCGCTTACTATTATTTTGTAATTATTTTCACTGTTTGCTGTTTCAACATTTCTCAACACGGTAGGGCGGTGTAATTGTTCAGGACTTTGCAAGCGGTGACCGCAGCCATATGAATATTTTTACGCACGCGAAATTAAAAGTTTAGCTATTGCTTTTTGTTTGCATGGGGTTGAATTGCTAATCACTGCACGCGCTCAATAAATGCGCTTAAATGCGTGCGTTTTTAATGCGTTTCTGTGCATCTACATATCAGGTTTTGTAAGGTTCTAAGATGTCCGAAAACTAACACATCCTGTCAGGTTTGCGAGCGTCTTTGACATTCACTATCACACTGACTGGCTGCACCTCGTTATCATCAGTAACGCCCTTATCTAGCCCTAGCAGCTTTGCTTTGCTCATTGTGGCTGCAACCATAGCAGACGCTTGTCCGTTATCTTTGGCGGTCAATCTAGCATCGTCTAATTCTGTCATCAGGTCATCAATGCTCAGTTTCATTCTTTACCCCATAATATTTTTATAGGTTATCGCTGCTTGCTCAGATGACAGTTCATTCATCAGCTCGCTAATGGTCTGCACGTCATCAGCATGAATATCTTTAATCACTGGCTTATCAAGTCCTGTCAGCTTTGCCATAGTAGCAGTCGCTTGTATCATAGCGGTAGGCTTGCGCTCCTCTATTGCCATTTGCCTAGCCTGTTCTAACTGGTCGAGTAAGTCATCAAGCGTCAATCTGCTCATGGTTTAATACTCCTCATCTAATCGCTTACTGATTGCCAGTGCCACTTCAGGCGTTAATGGCTCTGGTGATACACCTGCGATATTAAAAACGACTGGCTGACCGTTATGCGGCGTTACGTCCCTCATGTTATCCATGCCAAGCAATTTAGCTTGTGCGACTGTAGCAGTAACTATGGCGTTCGGATTGCGGTCATCAATCGCTATCTGCTTTGCTGTCTGCAAGTCTGCTATCAGGTCGTTTAAATCAGGTATTTTCATTGCTTAGCCTCAACTGGTGCAACCGAGTTTATCGAGTGTTTGCTGCCATATCTTAGCCGTCACTCGCTCATGCTCATTCACTAGCCTTTCATACGTGCTGTGGTGCATTCCTTTAGGTCGTTCACCTATGCCATGAGCAACACCACTTTGCCAACCTAAACGCTGTCTAATTGCATCAGCACGACTGAATAATCTATCAATGGGTTGCTGTAGCTGTGAGTGATAATTAGCACCAATGCAATGACGGCATACATACACGCCAGCGCAATATAAAACACTGACACGCTGCGAGCATTTAGGGCATAGCCACCAGTAACGATAGCCGCCATAGTGACAAGCTGATTTTGTTAGCTGAATAGAATATTGATAGGGCTTGCTGCGGTGGGTGTAGCTGACTTCGATATATTTAGCGCTACCCTGTTTAAGCTGCTCACGATAACGTGAGATTGGTAGTTTTAAGTAGTCGTTTAGACTGTGAGTAGTGGCTAATGCTGGCATGATTGACGCTCAGAGTTATCTAAATCATTAGGTAATTTTGTTATATTATAACACTTTGCTGATTTTAACCTTAACATCAGGCACAAAAAAAGGCAGACGCGAACGCCTGCCTTTAATAAACAACTAACTACTTAATGATTGAGCATATATTCATCTAGCCCCCTAACTGTATCAGCTGGTAACTCTCTAATCCTGCCATGATTGACTATGCCAGTCGGTATTATTAAAAACCGCCCTCTTATACCTTTAGTTTCTGCCCACTCAATAAATGCATCAGCTGCTATCTCAAAGTTTGGTGAAGTACGTTCCACAGTCTCAAACATATTATTGAAATATACCCAGTGATTAGCTCTGAGGTCTTGCTCTAGTCGTTCCGTCTCCCAGTCATTGAGTGATAGCGCCATCTGATACCGTTTGCGCCAGTCACGCCGTTGTATGCTTACTGGTGCTTTAGCATATAGTAGCTGACTTCGCTTCTCTGCAATCATATCATCAATGATAGATAGCGCGACAAGCCAGCGCGTGGGCAGCGGCTCGTCATTGGCAGCTGGCAGACTGAGCGCCTCTATCAGCGCTTGCTTGTTGGTCTTTAAAATATCAATGATGTTTGCGGTAATGGCGCTCTCGTTGCCCTCATAATGCAAGCCGTCATCATCTGCCCACAAATTTACGCCTTGCTGCTCTAATTGATTGATGATGTCGATGGCATTCATAAGCACCCCCGAACGATTTTATCCGTTACAACTGGGGTGCTATGTGTTACATAATTTTTTGTATCGTTTGGCGCGTTTTTAGTGTTACACGTGCTGGTATCATCAGATAAGGGGTTTCTATCCGTCACAGCGTCACAAGTCCCGCCCTGTAAGGTCTGTAGCTGATTTCTATCCGTCACACTATCAGATGTTGTGACGCTTAGTTTTTCTCTGTAGCCCTTGCTATCACTGGTTTGTGACGTTGTGACGCTTAGAATAGGGGTGTCAGGAATGTAGCGCTTGAATGTGTCTTTAAAATCGGCAATATCATAACCTTTTCTATTATCTTGACCGATACGAATTGATTTTGACGATATTTTGTATTCTTTTAAGCGGTTGGCAAGTTGACGCTGTTTGATAGGCTGACCTCGGTTGTAGGTTGCCCAGTTCATTTCAGGGTCAGAGCATAACGCGGTGAGTAAATCCTCACTGAATATGCGCGTTGCCTTTTTGCGCTCAAAGATTTGCTTAATATCTATAAGCAGCTGCTCGTTAAGGCTCGGCTCGTCATGCTCGATGCCTGATATATCAATACACGCTTTATGAGCGCGATTGAGCCAGTCCTCACCTAGCAGCTGGGCAATCTTAAGCAGTATCTCCCAGTTGTCTTGCATCCGGTCATTGATGCTCTCAGGTAACATCACTTTGGTATCTTTGACCGCTGCTATATTGTCATCACTCCACCTTGCCAGCTTTGCCTTGATGGTGTCTGTGGTGTCACGTGATAAGTCACGCACACGGTCGCGGCGCTCGTGATTGTGCTTGCGGCGTAGCGTGAGGCTGATTGACCTGTCCATGATGGTTGAGGGTATTTTGCCAATACCTGATAACGCCTTTGCGCCATAAACAAAAAACTCTTTTGGTTCGTTGTCATCACCTGAACAGCGAATGATATAAGGATTGTCACGGCTATAGCCTGCGTTCAAGATGCCGCGCAAGTCCTCGTTATCTTTAATAAAAGTATCGACTTCATCAATCACAAGCGTAGGGTTGTATTTCTCAACACAGCGAAAGAGCGCCGCCGCCGTGATGTTTGATGTGGGCAGACTGCGCTTACTCATAAGGCTAATGAGCGTTAATAACTGCGACTTGCCACAGCGTTTTTCAGGGGCGTTAATCCATGCAATCGGCGCAATATGGCTTGCCTCGACTACCCATGTGAAAAATATCCATAAGGTCGTGGCGATTGCGACCGCATCGGTGCAAGCGATGTGCTGATTGATGATGCCATATATTTCATCGGCAGCCGCTGCGCCATCGACTGCCCTCTGATACGGCTCTGTGTCGATAACAAGGCTTTTGGTCTGCTCAACATCGAGCGCTGCGCGTGTCTCTTTGACCAGCTTATCAAGTGTGCCTACTGGCATATTATTTAAAGCTTTGGCAGCCTCGCCGCGTTTTAGCTGATATTCAAGCTCGTTCAATGCTGCGAGCTGCTCAATAACACTTTGCGCCAGCTGCGGCGTTACTTGCTCGCCATCTTGTGGTAAAATAAAGCTTGATGGCTCGGCTATGTCATCAGTTAAGATTGAGAGCTGCTCACTAGACATGGTGGGCAGCTTTTTTATTGCATCGACTAAATCATCGTTTGTCATATCAGGCTTAGCTTGCCGCTGTATTGCCACCCAGTCCACAATATCGCCTTTCTCAGGCAGTCCTAGATTATCAATATCTATAACCTGAACATCACAATCAAGCTGGCTTAGCGTCTGATACAGCGCGGTAAGCCACTTCGCGCCAGCATCATCATTATCAGCCCACAAGCACACGCTGCGACCTGCCAGCACCTCCCAGTGGTATTTATCAATCTGAGTGCTACCGCCCGATGTGGTGGCGATAAGCCCCAGTGATTGGGCAAGCTCGGCTTTTTGCTCACCCTCAAAAATATAGACCATTGATGAAGCATCACGCGCTAGGTCGTGAAGTAAGTAAAGCGGCTTTTTGCCGCCGCCCTCAGGATAAACGCGCTCAAAGTCAGGGTCACGCATTTGCCACTTACTGCTACTATCTTGACTGATAGAACGAATGTACTTATCACCAGTATTAAGGTTCTTTAACCTCGGTTTGAAGTAAAGACAAGCGCCGTCCTTATCAGTGTAGATATGCAAGTGAGTAGCAGTAAATCCCTTATCTTTTTGAGATTGGGTAACTTGTGCGGCGTATGCTTTAGCCGCTTCAATAGTTTTTGTATTATCTATCATCATGCCCCCTCAATCAGCTGTAATGAGCGACAAGCGTCTATAAAACTAACGCTATGCCATTGCATATAAAATCCGATACGGTCGCCAGTAGCGCCGCAAGCGTGGCATTTATAGCCGCCATGCTCTCGGCTTACGCCCATTGAAGCGTGCTTGTCATCATGAAAGGGACACTTGACCATCTGCCAACCGCGACCGCCTTTGATTTCAATATTAAATTGACGGTAAAAGTCGCTCGGATTGGGCAGCCGCGACTTGTTGACCTTGCCGCGCTTAGCGGCTTTGGTGTTTGGTTGCGCTGTCTGTGCTGATTGTGATTGCTGCTTGAGGCTTGATAAGTGATTACGGATAAAGTGGCTCATTACGTGCCCTCCTGTGCCATCGCCTGCGCGGTGTCGTCTGTCATCGCAATAACAAGCGGCATTGGCTGGCAAGATGGCATAATCAGCATCAAAAACAAGGCAATCAGCGCAAGCACTGGTACCAGCACACGCCTTGTAAAAGAACGTGATGATGGCGCAGTAGCGGCGCTGTGGTGTGTGTTTTGGGGTGTGGTCTGTGGTTTGGTATGGTCATCATGCATCGCTTGATACCTCCACTTGTGGTAGTAATACAAGCTCGCTTAGCATGATGCTAATGTCGGCGGCGTACTCATGATTAGCCAGTAGCGCGGTGCGAACGGCAACCACGATGCCCTGTGACGCTGGGTCATGGGTTTCAATCATGTTCAGCGCATAAGCAAGGCTTTCACAGTCGTTTGCTACGTCCTGAACACAGTCGTTAATATACTCGATTTGGTGGCTATCAGCTGCCACAAGGCGCGGCGGCAAGGTGTCGTGTGATTGGCTCATTACGCGCCCTCCCCATCATTGGCGGCGGTCTGAGCTTCAAGCCACTCAATCACGTCTTTATTGCGCCATGCTGTGATACCGTTTGTTATGCGGACTGGCTGGGGGAACGTGCCAGTTTTAATAAACTTCCAAAGGCTGGCGCGACCGAATGGCAGTAGCGGCAAAATGTCCTTTGCACGGGATAAGCCTTGCGGCGGTAGGATGTAGCTGGTATCAATATTTTTATCTGACATGGGATGTACCCTCTTAAAATTTTTATAAATAACGCCTGAGCCACAAAAAAAGTCATAAAAAATCTGTTCTGCCTCGGTAAGATTGAGGCAGAATATAAGTAAACTAATATTTTTTGTAACTTGACGTACGTTAGATTACACAAGGTGTTTAACGTATTTAAGAGAGGGAATAGCTACCTGAGGGGTATATTTAGCAGTTGCTAAAATTAATAGCGCTGCTAGTATATGATGTACTGAGTACCTAGTTATAGGTACAAAGTATTTAGTAATACCAGCATAAATAAAGCCCTGATATTTCTATCCTCTCTCTTGCTGTTTGGTTGGTTATGTCATGGTCTTATCTCCTTATGTTGGCTCTCATAAAATAGGTGGGCGGTAAGTCGCTCTCTAGGTCGCCAAACTTATCAAGCGACTTATCTGCTCCACTCTATTCTTCTATTCTCTTTTATTGTCTCAACTCTTCCTCATCTTGAGGATAGACTGCGTTATACAATAATATCCTAATTTAGCGGGAAATTTTTGAAAATGCTAGGCTTGATTTTATTCTAAATTTATGTGGATAAAACGACTTGTTATTACCATTTATCAGCAAAGGTCGATAACTCAAGGGTTAGACAGAAACGACAACAAGAATAAGATTTTTTGTAAAAAATAGCTCATATCTATTAACTTATTGATTACTTGCTAACTTTCTCGGCATTTTTATCACATTATCACTCTCACCAGTTTTTAACTTATCAATATAATCCGCCCAGTGCTGCATCATTGCCGTTCTCTCCTCTACAAACTCCCACCTATCATACGCCGTGCCGTTGGGGTCTTTGGTGATATGCCCCAGCGCCATCTCAATCACATCCTTATCATACTTGAGCTTGTGCCTGAGCATGGTTCTAGCAGATGCCCTAAAACCGTGGGCGCAGTGTGTGCCTTGATACCCTAACGACTTTAGCGCGTCATTGGCGGCGTTCTCGCTGATGATGTCGTTCTTGGTTGCTGTATCACTATAAAAGACATTATCAGTGTGACCAGTGATAGCTTGCTGCGCTTTTAGTATCTCAACCGCTTGCCGCGATAGAGGCACAATCATCTCTTTTACCATGCGTAGCTTGCTGGCTCCGTGTCCTTTCATCGGTTGTAAATCAATCTGCGCCGTATCAAGGTTAACATCCGACCAGCGCAGGCGGCGCAAGTCACCATTACGGATAAATAGCAGTGCAAGCAATTTGATAGAGTGAAAGACAGTGTCGTGAACAGCACCTTTTAGTGTCTCAACATCACGCATCAGCTGCCCAAACTCGGCAGGCGTGGTAATAGAGGGACGATGACCGTATTTATAACCATCAAGCATTGGCTTAACAAGTCTTGCGGGGTCATTGGTAGCATAGCCGTGTACGATTGCATGATTAAATATATCGCTAGCAATCACAGCACACCTATCCGCTTTATCGGTTGGTGTACCATCATCTTTTAGTGAATTGGCTTGAATATCTCTTAATACTTCAAGCATTTGCAGCGGCTCAATATCTCCGATAGGTGTATCGCCTAAATATGAACATAACAACTCATAACGCCCATGCTTGCGCTTCAAGGTAGTAGCTTTCTGCTTGTTTTTTAGCTGCTCAAAATGATGCCACGCGACTTTTTCAAAGGTGCTGGCAAGTGCTTTATGCTCGTCTTTGAGTTGCTGCTCACGGTGGGCTTTGGGGTCAATGCCTTGTTGCAATAGCTGCTCGTATTCTTGGCGCATGGCGGTAGCCTGAGCGAGAGTAACGGAGGGATAGCTGCCCAGTGATAGCTTGTGCTTAGATTTCATGACCGGATGGGTATAACGATATAGCCACAGCTTTGCGCCTGAGGAATTGACGCGTAGAAATAGCTTAGGATGTCCAGCTACTCTACAAAGTATTTCGCCTTTGGTTGGCGGCGTGATGCTCTTAATGGTTCTATCAGATTTGATAGTAATAGATTTGGTCGTCATGTGAACGTGTACCCTCAGCCTTAGCGTGTACATCGCAGTGTACACTATGACACTAGATTGAGGTGAACATCTTTAGACCGATTTAGACAGTAAACAAAAAGCCCTTACTCTAAAAACCTTTAAAATAAGGGCTTCATGCTTATATATTAGATTGTTACAGATTGTTATGGACAATAGGGCAAAATATTAATGGTTCCGACCACTGGTACCATTATTTAGTACAAATTAGCCTCCTTTATCGGAGGTTTTTTTGTGCTTATTATTTATATTTGTGTTTTAATAAATTCCTAGCTTGTTTATATCGATACTTCAAATGGCATGACAGCGCTTATCTTAATCGGTACCGCATAACTCCATGGCATGCCAGCACTACAATAAAAATATCCATCATTAAATGACACAATATAAGCGGTAAAATCATTACCACACTGATCCATCATCGCTTGTTCATCGCTTTCATCACACACCGCACACCATATATTTTCATCACCCCGCGCTAGCATTGCTCGTGTCAAATCGCTCCCTTTTAATTCATGACTCATCATCAGCTCCTTAATTATCTTGAACTTTCTCATTACTATTTTTTTAGAAAGTTAATTTGCCAGTACTCAATTCATAAGTTTGGTATGAGCTATAAACAATGTCTTATCAGGTAAATACAATTCCTATAAAAGACCATTTATTACTTTCATAACTATTGATTATCGTGGTTAATATATTGTAAAACGATAGCATTAGAACTGTAACATACAACTATAATATTCATGATGGAAGGCGATAATATTCAGACAGGCGGTATGGAAAATCTGAAAAACTTAAGGTATGTACCATACAGAACATCTATTAGTAAACATATGTTAACTATATTTAATTTATTAGTATTTTAACGCCATATATATCTGACTATTAACTTTACACTATATTTAATTATTGATATATGAATTATTCGCATATTGCCATATTTTTATGGTTCTATATTCGAAAAACCCCTTTACCGTTTAATAATCGATACTGAAATAAAAGTATTGAGTGATGTAAAATATTAATAATGAAAACTCTTACAGCATCCAATCCACGTAAAATCATTCATATAGATATGGATGCGTTTTATGCCAGTGTAGAACAACGTGACTTCCCAGAGTTACGGGGCAAGCCATTAGTTGTTGGTGGAGATCCAAATGGTCGCGGTGTTGTAGCAGCAGCTAGCTATGAGGTACGTCAGTTTGGGGTGCGCTCAGCTATGTCTTGTTATGAGGCTCGCAAACGTTGTCCAGAAGTCATATTTGTCAGACCACGTTTTGAAGTATATCGAGCTGTTAGCAGCGATATTCGCAATATCATGTACAGCTTAACGCCTCATGTTGAGCCATTATCGCTAGATGAGGCTTATCTTGATGTCACTGGTCTCACGGTACATAAAGGCTCAGCGACATTGATGGCCAATTGGTTAAGAACACAAATATTGCAACATACAGGATTGACTGCTTCTGCTGGCGTGTCCTTCAACAAAATGTTGGCCAAGATTGCCTCTGACATCAATAAGCCTAACGGCACCGCTATTATCACACCAGAAGACGCTGATGCTTTTATTAGTACACTGCCTATTGAACGATTTCATGGGATAGGTAAAGCAACGGCAAGACGATTACATGCGATGGGCGTGACTAACGGTGCTGATCTACGCCGTATGTCAGCCGAAGTATTGATTAATGAGTTTGGTAAGCGAGGACAGTTTTATCATGATATCGCTCATGGTCGCGATGAACGCGCTGTCAAGTCTGAGCGCCTGCATAAGTCTGTTGGTTCGGAGACTACTTTTAGAGAAAACCTAAACGATGACACGGCGTTACGTGTACAAATCTATGAACAAAATGCGGATGCCTTCGCGCAACTGCACAAAAAAAATCTCATCGCTCATACTATAACGCTCAAGGTTAAGTATGCCGACTTTACTCAGATTACCCGTACGCACACGCTGACTACCGCTTTTAGTAGTGCTGAATCTGCTCATTACTGGTTAGACAAATTATTCTTAGATATTCCGCGCCAGCTCCCTATCCGATTAGTCGGGGTTACTTTTTCGTCATTGACACCTGCAGCCCAACTATTGCCTCAATTAAATTTATTTGAGTAAAATAAACAAAGACTAACGTAATAAACATTAGGACAGTTAAAATTCATTGCTTAGGCTATTTAAGTAGTTCAAATATGTTTTGTGCACTTTGACTACTTAGTAAAGCAACCTTTTATAGCAGTATTTCTGCTACAATTATGCCAAAATTTCTATCCATTTAAAGACTGATTATGACCAACACTCACACTGCATCTTCCGATTCTAATGCCTCGCTTAATACCAATAACAATAGTGACGTCTTAGATTATCTAAGCGTGGAAGATTACGACTATGACCTACCAGATCGTTTGATTGCGCGATATCCATTAGCGCAGCGTTCTGCTTCAAGACTTTTGTACTTGCCTGCTCACACTGACACAAATGCTACGCCTGTAGAAGACTGTTTGTTTTCTAAGTTGCCTGATTTATTAGATGCTGGAGACCTGATTGTATTTAATGATACAAAGGTGATGAAGGCACGCCTATTTGGTCAAAAAGATACTGGCGGTAAACTTGAGGTTTTGATTGAGCGATTGGTTACTGTCTCAGACTTAGATATAACGACACTGCATTTAGAAGATTCAAATAATGAATCAGTCAACCAAGGACATATTGCCCTTTGCCATGTAAAAGCCAGCAAAGCACTGAAACTTGGTCAACGTTTTCAACTGGCCGATAGTCATATGAGTGGCGCGATGATTGGTCGTCAGGACAACTTGTTTATTTTAGCCTTTGATGCGCCAATTTTGCCTGATTTAGAACTTTACGGCGAGCTACCTATCCCGCCTTACTTTGAACGTCATGCTGACGATACTGATAATACTCGTTATCAAACGGTGTTTCATGATCCCGCTAAGCTTGCAAGTGTCGCTGCACCGACAGCAAGTTTGCATTTCGATGACTTGGTGCTCAATAAGCTGGTGGAAAAAGGCATCAGTACTGCTTTTGTGACATTGCATGTTGGCGCTGGTACCTTTGCGCCAGTTAAAACAGACAATCTACTCAATCATACTATGCACAGTGAGTATGCACATCTGCCACAAGCAACTGCTGAGCTGATTAATCAGACGCATGCAAATGGCAATAAGGTTATTGCTATTGGTACCACGGTGACTCGCGTCCTTGAAACGGTGTATCAAAAAACAGCTATCAATGGGCAAGCACTTTCTAGCTGGTCAGGGGACACGGACATTTTTATTTATCCAGGGTTTAAATTCGGTGTCATTGATCGACTGTTAACAAACTTTCATTTACCCAAATCGACGTTGCTAATGTTGGTATCAGCTTTTTCTGGCAAAGCATCGATTGAACAGGCATATCAACATGCTATTGAAAACGAATATCGATTCTTTAGCTATGGCGATGCGATGTTACTTGACAAGAAAACAAGCTGAACATTAATTAAACATTTATGCATTGGACGCAACAGTTGTGAAATAAACTGGTAAACTAAACCGTACTTTGTTATAACAGCAAAGATAACTTATTTTGTAAAGGACTGCTCATGTCTTGTCATTTATCTCGTCGCTTGACTCCTGTACATCGCGCGGTATCGATGGCATTACTTTATTCTGTAGGTTTGGCCGCTATTATTCCAAGCGCGCAAGCCGCGACTATCGGTAAGACAGTCGTTAGTTCAGCTCAGCATGAACCTTTGAGCGCAAGTATCGTGGTTACCGACATACGAGCGGCTGATTTTTCAGCGAGCTTGGCCAATCCAGTTATCTATCAGCAGATGGGCTTGACGCCGACTGATTCAATGCAGGTGCGCTTTCAAGCAACTTCAGCGACTAGCGGTCAAGTATTAATCAGCACATCACAGCCTGTGTCCAAGCCTTTTGCTGATTTGGTGTTATCGATCAATGATAATGGGCAGCAAAATGTCGTACCAAAAACATTATTAATGCCGTTAAGCGATAGTCTACCGATTAATAATGCTTCCAAGAACAGTGTTAAAGGCACTCAGAAACTCAATTTACCAAATGTTTCTGCAAGCGCTGCAAAACCGTTAACCGTAAGAAAAGGTGCACCGCCGCCACTAATATCGGTATCTAACGCTGCTGCAAATAAACCAGCTCTAGCAAACATAGCATCAGTTGATTCTTTCATTTCCAGATCAGTGTCTAAGATACAAGCTCCAACAGTGACAGCTACTTCGCAGACTAGCAACTTTACTTACGCGCCTAGTCGACTTGATAATGGGCGCTTAAATAGCGACTCTAATATAAAAAATACTATCAGTAATGCAAAGAATACTGATAACGGACTTAGTTCAGCGAACCGTTTAGATAGCAGTTCCTTAAATGCAAATAACGATACTGAAACTACGAAAGCTGTCATCAATGACAGCGCTAAGGCAAGTGTTAAAAACACTCCTATCTTAGATAAAGTGTTGATCGATAAACCACTCGATACTCTAAATATTCAAGTCACACGGCAGATACAACCGAGTCGTAAAAAAACAGACGCTGACGCCTCACCCGTACCTACTCTGATTCCTAGTATCATCGCAAGCAATACTGAGAAAAATGCTACTAGCGTCGTGGCAGCTTCTATTGGCAATGCAACGTCGAAACCCCCTAATAGCACTATTAATAATGTACCTTCAAATGATAGAGCAACAGATAGCTCGACAATCAATCAATACCAAGTACAACGTAACGATAGCCTATGGATTATTGCTCAACAGATTGCGCAAGAAAATAATCTAGATACTTCCATTGTGATGAAGCAAATTCAGTCACAAAACCCTGATGCCTTTATCAATAAAGACGCAGATCAATTAAAAGCAGATGCTAAGCTTATTTTGCCTAGTTACGATGTTATACCATCACAGAAAAACTTAGAAGCGGCTATCGATACACAAAGACAATATATTCGTAGAGCAAATACAGCGGCGATGCAAAAAGCAGCTCAGAGACCTTTTAAAAAACCTTCTATAAGTACGCAAGCGGTCAAACGCCCTGAGAAAGCCACGACAACTAAAACACAGACCTTATCAAAAGCACAATTTTCTGTGCTTGCGCCTGGGCGAGATGGCAATGCAGATGGCACTCAAGCAAAAGCAGCATCAAGTACAGGGAATGGTTTGAGTACAGATATATTAGAGACACTTAAAGCATCGCGGCAGCAGGCAGCATCACAGGCTCAACGATTATCAAGTACAAGTAGCACTCTTAGTAGCTATACTAAAAAAATTCAATTACAAAACCAAAAATTGGCTGAGCTACAGGCTCGTCTCGAAAAATTACGCAATCAATAATTGCCTAACTGATTCATACATTAGATTGTGATCACAGGCGTAGGAATAACTATGGACAATATGCTATATATCATCGCCGGATTGGCGCTTATTCTGTTAGTGGCTGCTTTATTCTTGCGCAAAAATAAGGCGCAGAAATCGTCATCACCTTCGCCTATTAATGCAAGAAAAGATACGCCTACTCCATCACCAAAAGTAGACTATGATACTCCTACCCACACTAATGTCAGCAATAGCCATAAATTTGACCATATCACTATTGCTCAACGCTTTATGGATCAGCAGCGCTATGACAAGGCGATCGAAACCATTAAACGTGGTCTAAGTGAAAAACCTCATAACAGTGCATTGTCTCTTAAACTACTCAGCATATACGCGACGATAAACCAGCCAGAAGATTTCAACCATATTTATGAGTCTATAAGAGCTCATAACGATAGTCAGACTATCGCTCAAGCAGACGAGATAAGAAGTCTATCTTTTGAGGAATTAGAACCTGCCGCTGTGCAAACGCTAGCCACAGACAATACCAAAGACGATTTTGTCGCTATCGACTTCGATTTACCTATTAGTCAGAATGATAGTACTAATGCAGTAGCTCATCAGCCAATTGAAGAAAGTAATAACGATACTGCACTAAATGAGATTGCAATAAATGATTCTATCGACAGCTTAGAGTTATCAGATAAAGTCGACAATGTTAGTTCTATTACCGAAAATCCGAATGATAGCTTTGATCTGACTCTCAGCGATCTAGAGAATGATTTCGATGCGCCTAATACGACAAGTGAAACGCCTGTCACACCATTGGACAATGTAAATAACGACGTTTTAGAGAGCTCCGCTAACGATAATATTAGTAATAACAAAGATAACGATCTTAGTGACTTTGAGTTTGACTTTGATTCATTTAATGATACTTCGAATGAATCATCTATAGACACTAACCTCTCATATGATGACAATGAGAAAGCCGCACTAGAAGAAGATTTTATCTTAGATTTCGATGATTTAGCAGCCGATACAGACAAAGACAATATCGTTCCTAATGACGTATCTACGAATTCAGAACAACACTCTATTGATACTATCCAAAACGGTGAAGATGACTTTGCTTTATCTTTGGGCAGTCTAGATGCATCAGATGATATCAGTACTGTCTCCAATGACGACCTATCTACGACTGAAAACGACAGTGATTTTGACAATTTCATTCTGGAAAATACTGATTTTGGAAGTAATGCTTCTGAGAGTATGACCCTTGAAGAAGACAACTTTGCAAATATTAATCTTGAGGAACCATTACTCAATGATGATATCGAGGTTAATGATGTTAGCGATGTTGAAGAATCGAATACCGCACCTGCTGCACCATTGAGATTTGACGACAATACACTGATAGACGATGATTTTAATATTGACGATGCTGATTCTCTATTTGACACTCCGTCGACCAATACTCCAGTCTCTACAGCTGCGCCAGTTGAGAGTGACACTTCTATCACGCCTCAAGAGACTGAATCAGCAGAAGACTTCTCATCACGGTTCGCAGCAGATTTTGATTTTGTAAAGTCGTTAGACAGTAATCAAGTGACGTTAGACTTGGCAGATCAATATCTGCAACTGGGTGAATATGACAGTGCAAAGCGTCTACTCAATGAGGTGATAGCTCAAGGTACCAGTGAGCAGAAACAGCAAGCACAGCTATTACTTGAACGTACTGCGTAGTTAATAGTCTAGTCTCTTATCAGCAAGTACTTCCTAATCACGGAATGTTTGCTGATTTTTTTTGCATTTAACTCTAATACTATCTATTATTGAACCCTTCAGCCATCGTTGCTCAATCCTCTAGCGCCTCTTTTCTTCCATAATTGTTTACTGTGTTGATACTATGCCATCTTCTGTTATGCTCAAAAATCTACCCGATCCTATTCAACTGATTTATGCTGGTGGTACCTTTGGTAGCTACGGCAGACCTTTAGCGCCACTATCAGCAGAAGTGTTTTTGCCTACCCTACAAAAGCTTTTATCTGCACAAGACAGTACGAGTAACTTACCGACAGTCTCATGGTTAGAAAACACCCTGATCAAAGACAGCAGCCAACTTACCCCTAGTGATTTTACGCATTTCTATCAACTACTACTAAATGCTTATACCAAAGGTGATAGACGCTTTGTACTCATCACTGGCACGGATACGTTGAGTTACTTAGGCGCATTTTTAGCAGAAGCGTTTGCAGGTAGTGATATTTGTATTGTTCTGACCGCAAGTATGCGCCCATTATTAGACAGTGAAATATTGCATTCCTATAACATCGACGAACATAGCGATGCTTGGGGCAATCTCAACAACTCATTAAAACTAGCCGCTGCTGGCGAATCAGGTGTGAAGATTAGTTTTGGGGGTGAATCATGGCCTGCTCAAACGGTACAAAAAATTCACAGCCATGATCTGATGGCATTTACTGGTCATTCTCGCGCCGCTTATCCAGCCAATAGCTATATAAAAAATCTACCTGACACGCGTAGGCAACATTGGCTTGATGACCAACAAGACTTGCTGTCCATTATTAAAGCACGCGCTGAAAACGCGAGTGTTCATGCTCTATACTGCCTACCTAACGATGTTTCGATGATAAACAACCAGCTACAAGCTTTATTGTCGCAGCCACCATGTGGCATCATTCTATTGGGATTTGGCGCCGGTAACATCCCTTACTCAGCTGCACTAGCAGAGACACTGACCCTTGCTCATGAGCGTGGACATATGGTGATATCAGCCAGTCAATGTCCGTTTGGTGGCGTCAGCGATAGCTATGCGGCAGGTAGTTGGCAGTACGAGCATCATGTCATTGCTGGTGGACGTTTGACCACACCTGCTATTTATGCCCGATTACTATGGTTGCTACTTCGCTATGACAGTCCTGCCAGACGCAGACAGCGTTGGTTGAATAATGTCAATCAAACCAGCACTAGCATCAAAAAGCGATAAGCGACTTTAAATTAATTCCAATTTTATAAGTTTAGAAACCCTAATGTCTGAGACTGAAATTATCGAAACTGAACCAACCTATACTTTAGCGATTGCCATTGAGTTCTTAGGAACGCATTATCATGGCTGGCAACGGCAACGAGAGGTTTTGGGTGTACAAGAAGCCTTAGAGACAGCTATCGGCAAAGTGGCTAACGAGCCTGTAGAAGTCATCGCAGCTGGGCGTACTGATGCCAGCGTCCATGCGAGTAATATGATTGCCCATTTTACAACTCATGCGTATCGCCCTACTCATAACTGGTTACGCGGTGTGAACAGCCTACTCCCTGATGATATTGCTTTACGCTGGATACAACCCATGCCAGTTGACTTTCATGCGCGTTTTGGTGCTATTGCTCGTCGCTATCGTTATATTACGCTCAACCAAGCACAGCGCCCTGCGATACTAAATCACCAAGTAACTCATATCTACGATCCGCTTGATTTGGGAGCCATGCAGCAAGCAGCAGCTGATATCGTCGGTACACATGATTTTAGCAGTTACCGTGCTGCGGCCTGTCAGTCCAATCAGCCAGTGCGCACGGTTAGCCATGCCAACCTTTTTGCTCATGGCCAATTTATCGTTTTTGATATACAAGCAGATGGGTTTTTACATCACATGGTTCGCAATTTGATGGGTACATTGTATGCCATTGGTAGACATGAGCTAGAGCCAGCAGACTTTTTGAATATTTTGCATAAAAAGGATCGAACGATTGCACCACCTACGGCTTCAGGTGATGGATTGTATTTTATCAATGCCTATTATCCTGAACGTTTCCAAAGTTTATTGCCAGATGCGCCATTAACGCCTGTCTGGTTAAATCTACCTGATTAAATCAATATCATTTGGCATACATATCACTTACATGCTGTCAAGTCAAAAGCAGGTTCGTATTGCTTTAATCCGCTAACTTACGTATAATATGGGCTTATTTTTTAATTGATTGATACAAATTATGGCAAAAGACGATATTATTGAATTTGAAGGCGAAGTCATTGATACCCTTCCTAATACTTTGTTCAAAGTTCGTTTAGAAAACGGGCACGAAATCATCGCGCATATCTCTGGTAAGATGCGTAAGCATTATATTCGTATCTTGACAGGTGATAAGGTTAAAGTTGAAATGACACCTTATGACCTATCTAAAGGCCGTATCACCTACCGTGGTAAAAACTAAATACTGACTGACCAATATGGTTATGAAAGTATTAGCATTGGTAAGATACAGCTAATAACTGAATAGCTACGTTATCGCTGATAGCTGATATGACGCTTGGGTAGTGAAACTGATAATAATAATGAAAATGCTAATCTGCTCATTATTGCCTATCAATATTTTAGTTATTTAGTATTGACTGTTTATACTTACCACAAAAAATACCGCTAGATTTTAGCGGTATTTTTTTGTCCATTTTTTATGATTTAGTACTGCCGTGTCTAACTAAACTCGACAGTTGCGCCGTTTTTTATGACTCCTAGCAAACTAAGCGCGTCCCAATTGGTCAAACGCACACAGCCTGCTGATGCCTGACGACTGATACGAGCAGGATCTGGCGATCCGTGAATGCCATAAGTTGGTTTACTAAGTCCAATCCATACCGAGCCAACTGGATTGTTAGGACCTGGTGGAATGATAGACTTGCTACCATCATTGGCCGTATAAGTGTAGTTGGGCTCGTGCACCTTTACCTTGACAGTATGAGTACCTGTTGGTGATGGTGTCGCTGTACTGCCCACTGTCGTCGGATAGCTAGCGATCAAATTATTGTTCTCATCATAAGCGTAAAGTGTTTCAGTGGCTTTATCAGCGACAACGCGATGCACAGGCTTGGTATTAGGATTACCAGGGTTGTATACCGTAATGATTTCACCGGCAGTAAAACTGGCATCAGGATTAAGCGATTTTAAGTACTTTTCACTAATATGAAACTTCTCTGCCAACGCCTCAGTAATGCTTTCGTAGTACATTCCCTCAAGCTTGGATTTGGCAACAGAATCAGCAGGTATGGTTGTGGTTTTGACATTCACGTCTGCTTCAGTAAGCTGATAACTGACTAGTACTGGTTGAGCCGTAAGCTTCTCATTCTTGGTCAGCGCTTGCCACGTCTCAGCGTTTAACGTATCGGTTACGTCTAAGCCATTTGCTTTTTGAAATGCCTGCATGGCTTTGCGAGTATTTTTGCCCCAGTAGCCATCGACAGGCCCTACTCCATTGTGATGCCAGTTTAATAGAGCCTGCAGCTTCGTTCCTATATTACGATCAATATCTGCATCTGCCGTCCAAGTGACATTGTTTATCTTTTTTGCATTGTCAGATAGGTTCTCAGTTGTGTATTTAATCGTAGGTAGTAGCTTATTCAATGAAATCGCGGCTTTACTATCTCCTGTTAACTTTTGACTTACGCCATTAGTCACTGGACTGACTTCTGCCGGAGCCTTAACGCTATTATTTGCGTTCACACTATCCGTTGTCTCTGCTGCAATGCTTTGTCCCATCAGTAGTAAGCTAGAGAGACTAAGCACTGTCAATGCTTTACTGATTCTTGTTAGTTGATACATGTAACACTCCTCATTTAATAAATTCTATTTTTATTTTCAGTTTTCAAATACTACAGTCTTTAAATTCTATATAACTTGATTTCGTTAATCTTACGTTTACTCTTATGCTTCTGCTAAAAGCAAAAGATTTTAAGTCTTTTACGAGTCATCAATATTGTCATATTACCTTGTGAGCATATAACAGCTTTGTGTTAAAAGGAGCTTTGTTGTACAGCGTCTCTGTTAATAAGGCGCTTATAAATAAGCTTTGCTAATAGATAAACGGTAAACGATAAACGATAAAAAACCCATAAGCCACTTAATAGCTTATGGGTATATAACATGCAAAATGAGCTTGCAGAAAATGCTATATAGGAATAGCCTTTAAACGCAAATTAACTTATATCAGTTTGGCCAAGACCGCCTGACCCATTTCCTTACAGCCTACCTGCTTAAGTCCAGCTTCGCTGCTATCTAAAATATCTAACGTACGTAGACCATCATCAAGCACATCACTAACTGCCTGTTCAATTGCTTGTGCCGCATCTTCCTGTTTAAAGGTATAACGCAGCATCATAGCAACAGATAAGATAGTCGCTAATGGGTTGGCTTTATCTTGTCCTGCGATGTCAGGCGCAGAACCATGACACGGCTCATACATACCCTTACCTGACTCATCTAAGCTCGCTGATGGCAACATACCGATAGAGCCTGTCAACATTGCAGCTTCATCAGATAGGATATCGCCAAACATATTTCCCGTCACCATGACATCGAACTGCTTAGGATCTTTAATCAACTGCATGCAAGCATTGTCGGCATACATATGTGATAACGCCACATCGCTATAGTCAGCTTGTTGCACTTCGATCATCGTCTGTTTCCACAGCTCGGTGACTTCTAATACATTGGCTTTATCAACTGAACATACCTTAGCTGCTGTGCCCGCTGCTTGCGCACGCGTTTTTGCCAATTCAAAGGCAACTTTACCAATACGCTGAATCTCACTTGTACTATACACCATCGTGTTATAGCCTTGTTGCTCGCCGTTTTCTAGTGTGCGAATACCACGAGGCTCACCGAAATAGATACCGCCTGTCAGTTCACGAACGATCAATAGATCTAAGCCTGAGATAATTTCAGGTTTGATACTTGAGGCATTAGCCAACTGTGGATAGAGCTTGGCTACGCGTAGGTTGGCAAATAAACCAAGCTCACCGCGGATTTTCAATAGACCGCGCTCAGGGCGTTTACTACGCTCGATTGCATCCCATTTAGGACCACCAACTGCACCTAGCAATACGGCATCTGCGGCGCGAGCACGGGCCAATGTCTCATCTGGCAAAGGCTCACCAGTTGCATCAATAGCTACACCGCCAATCAATCCGGACTCAAGCGTTAAATCAAGTGAAAATTTATCATTGACAGCTTTGAGCACGTCAATGGCTTGGGTCATGATTTCAGGGCCAATACCATCACCCGCTAATGTTAAAATCGTTGCCATACTGATCCTTTTGGAATGTTTTTATTGGTTGGTTATATTTTTGAGCTTTTTATACTCATATTTTATGCTGCCATTTTTTTGGCTTTGGGTGCTGATGTTACTGCTTTGGTCATGCCAGTCTCTACAAACTCGCCTTGATGCTCAGCGTCTAGTTGCTTGCAGAATCGGCGCTGTACTTTAGTGCCTTGCAATAGCTCAATACATAAAGGCTCAGGTGATGCTGTGTCCAATAGACTGCCTGATTTTTCGCTGCTCTTCTTTTGATAAGCACGTAACTGATAGGTACCCGCTTCAGTAAAATCATGAATCATCGCAAAACGCTCAACATAGCCCATGTTATTTTCTGGATAAAAATTAACATGTACCTCGTGTTTGGCAGGCATGACCCGTGCATAGTAGTTGGTCAATCCTGGCATACTCGAAGGCGCTAACGGCACAACTTTTATGGCATTTTTATTGACGAGTGGTGTCATATCCATATTTATCGATGTTTTTGCCATACCTTCTTGACGTGGTAAGGCTGTCATAATCTGAGGATTGATTGGCTCGTGACTGTTGGGCGCGATAATGAGTGTTTTATCTATCTGCACAATTTCGCAATGATATGTACCCACACAGGCAATATTTACTTCACCAGCAATAGGTTTAATTTTACCTACCCATGCCTCGGCACTCTCTGCCTCATTTATTTTTTGATAGCCCGTCAATAGCTGACAGCCTGACAATAATAAGCTTGCAGCAACAATGGTACTTGTCCATAGAGCATAACGTTTTGTATTCATAATGGCGGCTACTATTCAAGAGAGATAATAAAATGTAGTGAAAAACTATTCTTCATTTTAGACAGTTCACCGCCATAACTCAACGCTGCTTTGCGACTACTCATATTTTATTAGCAGTAGATTATAGAATGACCCTCTACGCTCTTACGTCGTTGAATATCCACGGTGTTTTTTGCATCATTTGTTGCTCATAATCTTTGATAGCATCACTTTGTTGTAAGGTTATACCAATATCATCCAGTCCGTTTAACAAGCAATGTTTACGAAAGGCATCTACTTCAAAAGCATACTCTTCACCAGTTGGTGTGATAACGACTTGACGCTCAAGATCTGCGGTCAACTCATAACCTTCGTTATCAAAAGTCGCCTTCATTAACGTATCTACAATCGCTTCATCTAATACAATCGGCAACATGCCATTTTTGAAACAGTTATTGTAAAATATATCTGCAAAACTCGGGGCAATTACCGTACGGAAACCATACTCTGATAACGCCCAAGGTGCGTGCTCACGACTAGAGCCACAGCCAAAGTTTCTACGTGCTAGTAAGATAGTAGCACCTTGATAACGTGGTTTGTTTAATACAAAATCTGGATTGATGACTCGTGTGCTGTTGTCTTGACCAGGATAGCCTTCGTCAAGATAGCGCCAATCGTCAAATAGATTTACGCCAAAACCTGTACGTTTAATAGACTTTAAAAACTGTTTTGCGATAATTTGGTCGGTATCGACGTTTGCGCGATCTAACGGGCAAACGATACCTGTTTGGGTGTTATAAGCTTGCATAAAATTTCCTATCAATTGTATTTTTGCTGGCTGATGATCTTGATAAGCATGTTAAATAGTAAATAAGTTTTTACCATCTTTGACAGCATGCTCATATATTTATCGTTAATACAAGCATGATGTCAGCTACTTATTATCAGACTTAAAACGTACGAACGTCTACAAAATGACCTGCCAACGCGGCGGCAGCTGCCATTGCTGGGCTTACCAAATGCGTACGACCACCATTACCCTGACGACCTTCAAAATTACGATTAGACGTTGAAGCGCAGTGCTCTTGCGGCTCAAGCTTGTCTGCATTCATCGCAAGACACATCGAGCAGCCCGGCTCACGCCATTCAAAACCAGCTTCAGTAAATAACGTATCCAAGCCTTCAGCCTCTGCTTGCAGTTTCACTTGTCCAGAGCCTGCAACAACGATCGCTTCTTTTACGTTATCAGCAACTTTGCGACCTTTGATTACCGCTGCCGCATCACGTAAATCTTCGATACGTGAATTGGTACATGAACCAATAAATATACGATCAAGTTGGATATCCGTAATTTTCTGACCAGCTTCTAGCCCCATATAAGTATAAGCGCGTAACCAGCCTTCTTCTTGAGCTTCATCAATAGCTTGATCTGGTGTCGGTACAGATTGCGTGATATCTACCACCATCTCAGGCGATGTACCCCAAGATACTTGCGGTGCAATCTGACTACCGTCGATTTCCACTACAGTATCAAATACCGCGTCATCGTCTGAATATAGTGTACGCCAGTAGGCTTCCGCTTGTTCCCATTGTGCTTCGCTTGGCGCATATGGACGACCTTTGACATAATCAATTGTCGTGTCATCGACCGCAACCATACCAACACGTGCACCTGCTTCAATCGCCATGTTACAGACGGTCATACGGCCTTCCATACTCATGTCTTCGAACACTTGACCTGCAAATTCAATCGCGTGTCCTGTTCCACCTGCTGTACCAATCTTCGCAATAATAGCTAATACCACATCTTTTGAAGTGACGCCAGCACCAAGTTGACCAGTGACACGGATTTGCATATTTTTTGATTTCTTTTGAATCAAACACTGTGTGGCCAATACATGCTCAACTTCAGAGGTTCCGATACCATGAGCCAAGCAACCAAGTGCTCCGTGAGTCGCTGTATGCGAGTCACCGCAAACAACCGTCATACCTGGCAAGACCAAACCTTGCTCAGGACCGACCACGTGCAAAATTCCTTGACGGGCATCATTGATAGTAAATTCAGCAATATCAAACTTGGTGCAATTATCGTCCAAAGTGACAACCTGCAAGCGTGATACCTTGTCTTTAATCCCAGGCACCCCTTCTAAGCGCTCTTTAGTGACGGTCGGCACATTATGATCTGGACTGGCAATGTTAGCCGATAAACGCCATGGCGCTCTATTTGCCAATTCCAACCCTTCAAATGCTTGTGGACTCGTCACTTCGTGCAACAGGTGGCGGTCGATATAAATCAGGCTCGAACCATCGTCGCGCTTAGTGACTTCGTGAGCGTTCCAAAGTTTGTCATATAACGTTTGACCAGCCATGTTGCTATCCTTTATAGGTTACTAATTACTTAATTTTTACTTACTTGCACATTGCCAAGCAAAGATTCTATGTAAATGCTATGTCTATCTATAATGTTTGATAATTACTGTCATATCTAAGATTTAAATACTATTTCTTTATGAGACCCAACATATGACTAAAATTAACGCTTAAAATACGTTTTAAGTGGCAAATAGCCAGTTTTTTAGGATAAATATGTCACAATACGCCTCGATGTCTTGTGATTATAGCAGGCAAATCCTATAATAATAATTGATGATTTTTAACCAGACGCAAACTTTTTTTTCTAATACGTTGTGATTGGGTCAGCCAACTTTTATTTATAGCTCCTAGAGTAGCTAAGGACATTCGTTTGAACACCACAAACTTGACGACATTCGTTACCGTTATGCACACTGGCAGTATCTCAGGTGCCGCAGAAAAGCTGTTTATCACTCAGCCTGCTGTCAGTAAACGTATCAAAAACTTAGAAGACGAGTTTAACATTACCTTGTTTGATACGGTAGGACGTGGGATTGTACCTACTCAAGCGGCTAGTGAAATGCTACCTCATGCTAAACGTTGGCTAGAAGACTATGAGAACTTTAAAATCAACTTGCAGCATTCTCAGCATATCGTCTCTGGCAAATTAGTCATTGGTACTAGCCATCATATTGGCCTACATCATTTAGCACCTGTCCTGAAACACTTCATTCAAGCTTATCCAGCTGTTCAGTTAGAAGTACACTTTGTAGATTCTGAAAAAGCTCATAAAGCAGTACTAGATGGTGATTTGTCTTTAGCCTTTGTTACGCTTCCACCTGTCTACGATAAGCGGCTAACCTATCACACGCTCTGGTCAGACCCTCTTTATTTTATGACGGGTACGCTATCACCTTTGGCTACCAAATCAAATGTCACTTTAGAGCAGTTAGCGCGCTACCCTGCCATTTTGCCTTCTGCCAATACCTTTACCAGTCAAATTACCTTGGCTGAGTTTGCCAAGCACAATCTGAAGCCTTATGCCACGATGAGCACCAACCCTCTTGAGTCTATCCGTATGCTGGTATCTGTTGGTCTTGGTTGGTCAGTACTACCACAAACGATGGTCAGTCAAGACTTGGAACGTATCGATATGGCTGACAATATTGAATTACAACGCTATTTAGGTGTGGTTATCAATCCAAAATTAACTCAATCTAGCAGCGTGACCGCCCTACTAGACTTACTTGCGCCTATTGAATAAAAAGAGCTCGCTATAACAGTCTAACCATTAAGCTATTCGCATTTGTGACTCTCATGCGTTATAATACGCTTGACGTTGTTTTTATAACAAAAATTTACCACAAGGACACTGATAGTCATATATTGAATACTTCTAGTAAGATATGATGGTTAACAGTAGGTTTAATGGTTTTGATTGATTGTATAGGTTGCTAATACTCATATACAAATAGCAGATGCGAGCAATAACAATAGATAAGTGGAATGCGAAATTCCCATTGTTCTCTATCTCTATATGAGTGCTAGCCATAGAACGACATCAATCATATATAACTACAGAAGATACTGAAAAAAGCCATTATGTCTTAATTAATGGCTTTTTTTGTCTTTAAATATTGTTTTGGACATCGCCTTGTAGGACAGAACTTTTATAGTTAAAAAATAATTACAGCCAACCATGTTGGTTAAGGACAATTTATATGAACGGAGTTTCTAGTGGCGTGCTGATATCACTCGGCGCCTATTTCTTAGTGATGATTGGGATTGGTGTTTACGCTTATTTTAAGCAAGCCAATGATACTGAAGGCTATATGTTAGGGGGTCGTAACTTAGGCCCAGCAGTAACCGCACTTTCTGCAGGTGCATCAGATATGTCAGGTTGGTTACTACTTGGCTTACCTGGTTATATGTTTGCCGATGGTGTGGTCAGTATTTGGATCGCGCTTGGTTTGACATTAGGTGCATTATTAAACTATCTCATCGTAGCACCTCGCCTTCGTGTTTATACTGAAGTGGCTGACAACGCTATCACCCTACCCGATTATTTTGCCAACCGCTTTGAAGACAAGTCGCACATGCTACGCGTCATCTCAGCAGTGGTCATCATTCTATTCTTTACCGTCTATACCGCTGCAAGTCTTGTAGGTGGTGGTAAACTCTTCGAAAGCTCACTTAACCTATCGTATAGTACTGGCCTATGGGTTACTGCTGGTGTGGTTGTGGCTTATACGCTATTCGGTGGTTTCTTAGCAGTATCTATGACCGATTTCGTACAGGGCGTCATCATGCTGTTTGCCATGGTAATCGTACCTGTCGTTGCCTTTACTGATCTTGGTGGTATTTCAGCCACTACAGAAGCGGTTAGAAACATCGACCCTACCCTTTTAGACGTTACTAGCGGTATGAGTGTTATCGGTATTATTTCGTTAATGGCATGGGGCTTAGGTTACTTTGGCCAACCGCATATTATCGTACGTTTTATGGCGATTCGTTCAGTGAGAGATGTACCGACTGCACGTAATATCGGTATGAGCTGGATGGTTGTGAGTCTTATTGGTTCACTAATGACTGGTTTTGCTGGTCGTGCCTACGTACAAAAAACTGCGATGACGCTGGATGATCCTGAGACTATCTTCTTAGTATTCACTCAGTTCTTGTTCCATCCATTGGTTTCAGGCTTCCTATTGGCAGCTATTTTAGCAGCAATTATGAGTACTATCTCATCACAGCTATTGGTTGTATCAAGCTCTTTAACCAAAGATGTATACAAACTATTCTTTGATAAAGATGCACCAGAAGCTCGCCAGGTATTGGTTGGTCGTGTTTCTGTCGTAGTGGTTGCTCTAGTATCTATCATGCTTGCTTCTAATCCAGATAGCTCAGTATTGAACCTAGTTTCTAATGCATGGGCAGGATTTGGTGCAGCGTTTGGTCCATTGGTTATCTTCAGCCTGACATGGCGTGGTATGAACCGTAATGGTGCTGTTGCCGGTATGGTTGTTGGTGCTTTGACTGTTATCCTATGGATTTATGGTCCTTTCCAAGTAGATGGTATGGCATTGAATAGCTGGTTATATGCTATCGTCCCAGGCTTTATCTTAAGTACTATCGCTATCTTTGCTGTTAGTATCATGACTGGTGGCCCAAGACCTTCAGTTTCTGCTAAGTACAAAGAGATGGAGCTAAACTTAAATAAATAAGTTTACGTAATATCTTAAGTTTATTGCTATAAAAAAACCTCGTCACTATTGGCGAGGTTTTTTTCATGAGTGACGACTTAGTATATTTAACCTACTACAGTATTAAACAAAGAGAACTTATGATCAATGAGACAGTAGTATGGATAGCTCTGTGATGGATATACTAAGCCAGATTGTCCTAGCCTATTTGGCATTCCAACTGCTGCTCACTTTTACGAAGTAAGCCTTTATCAACAATACTTCTTTTCTTAATATCACATTTGATTATCTATTTAGATCTTTTCCTTGTGTACCTCAAGTATGCTACGTTATTAACAACTCATTCGGTAAGGTACGAGTGCGTATAGGTTCTTAAATGCAAGGGTATTTGCTGTATATGGACACTAAGCTAAACTAGGCAAATAAAATGTAGTCGTGCTATATGAATTAGTACTATAAAGATTATATTTGCTGTTCTATCTATATTTGAGAACTTACAGTCAAATAGGTAATAGAAAGCCCATAAAAAAGCGACCTATGATAGGTCGCTCTTTGTTAGGTTGCTATTATAAAGTCAAATTATCTCGCTTGATAAGATAGCTTCACACCAGCGATAAAGCCGTCATTATCTTGGAAATCACCAACGATCTTTCCACTAGGTAGACGACCTTTTGCATCACCGAACCATAAGTATTTACCACCAGCAGACACTGCCCAGTTTTCCGTCACGTTGTATTTGGCACCAAGACCGACGCTGTAATAGCCATCGACAGGACCTAACGACGTTGTTGGATCACCGGCACCACTATCCCAACCCACAGTACCACTTATAGCAAGTGCAGGCGCGACACGCTTGGCAAGACCAAGCTCCACTTGCCATTGGTCATCTTCGTATTCAACCAAGTCCAAACCATCAGGGCCGTAATTACGTTTACTAACGTCATTATATAATGGTGGTGTGATGGCAAAATCGCTCCATGGTACCCAACGGACTTTTGCCGTTGCTAAAGTAGTCGGATTGATACCTGTTTGGAAATCAAAGTTGACTGATTTAGGGGTTGTAATCTCATAATTACTGTTCCGGTTAGCAGCCGCAGCCCCTATAGCCGCTGCCTGTGCTGGAGTCGCTCCTTGCTGCAAAGCAGCTCCTTGAGCCAAAATACCTGCTATAGGATAATTCTCAGAGATATCTATATCATGGTCAATCTCAGAACGATAAGTCAACGCTGCTTTTAGAGCAATTTCAGGCTTGCTATAGGCAATACCTGCTATATAACCGTAATCCATATCAGGATTGCTGTTTGAGGTATAACCACTAGCAGGCCCATAAGCTAAGCCACGCAGCTTGGTTTCAGATTGGATACGCTGAGCAACTGGACCACCATAAATTTGGAAGTTTTTATTCGCGCCGAACTTCATACCAAGGATACCCGTTAGGCTTTGGCTACGAACTTCTACATTGGTATTTTCACCTGCAGTACTTGCTTCGGCTAGTGCTATGGCACCTGCAGTCTGTGGGTCTACACCATCACCTACCAAAGCCCCTCCTGAAGCATTCCTGTCTTCACTTGCCACAAAATTGCTTTGAGTATACTCAGCAGCAGCACCAAATGGCTCATCGTATAAGATACCAACACTGAAAGTATCGTTAATATCTGCTTTTACGCCATAACGGAAGAAGTCATAAGATTCAGCAATGTCGCCCGTTTTATTGCCGCGCTCATAGTCATTTTGGCCAGGGTTGACATTCGCACTATCGTAGCCGCTTACATCAGCGTCAATATAAGTATAGACCGCTTCAGCGTAAGTGCCATCTTGAAAAAAGGCAGTGACATCTTGACCTGAGCGATCCAGACCAGCAGCGTTGGTTACGCTAGCAACAGAGAGAGTAGCAATAGCTACTGCGAGGGTTTTCAAATGAAAGGTAGTGCGCATTGTGTATCTCCAACGGTCCTTGTTGTATTAATACTTTAATAACCATTATGTAGCATTGCTATGCTCGATATTGATATTACTAAAGTCTTGTCCTAAGTTGAATACTAATGTCTTTTTGACACTAAAACAACATTTAAAGTGCTTTATTTCTCAATTATGACTGAACAGTACATATAAGATATAAATAAAATGCTGTGGTTTACTTTTTGTCTTTAATGTGATTTTTAAAAATACATAATAAAAAAGCGACCCTTAAAGGATCGCTTTTTTATCAATAACATTTAGGAGTTTTACTATATAACTAAGCTATGAATTACTGAGCTTGGTAAGAAACCTTTACACCAAGTACAAATCCATCGTTGCTTTCGAAGTCGCTCACAATAGCTTTCGTTGGAATCTGACCTTCTGCATCACCAAACCATAGATACTTACCACCGGCAGATACGGCCCAGTTCTCAGTAACGTTGTATTTAGCGCCTAAGCCTGCACTATAGTAGCCTTCGATAGGACCCAATGAAGTTACAGGGTTGCCAGCACCACTATCCCAACCGACAGTACCACTTACTGCCAATGCTGGCGCTAAGCGTTTGGCCAGACCTAACTCTACTTGCCATTGGTCATCGTCATAGCTGACTAAAGATAAACCTTTATCATCATTAGTTGCTTGCTTGCTTACTTCATTATAAAGTGGTGGAACGATTGCAAAATCACTCCATGGTACCCAGCGTACTTTGGCAGTTGCTAAGGTTGTAGGGTTAATACCAGTTTGGAAATCGAAGTTAACTGATTTAGGTGTAGTAATATCTAGCGTATTACCTTGATTCGCTTCACCACCTAAAGCTGCTACTACTGGATATATCTCATCGATATTCGAGCTGTGGTCAATTTCAGAACGATAGGTCAAAGCCGCCTTTAGAGCAATTTCAGGTTTACTATAAGATATACCAGCGATATAGCCATAGTCGGTATCAGGACTAATATGAGCGGTATAGCCTGTAGCAGCACTATAGGCACTACCACGAAGACTTACATCAGCTTTGATACGCTGAACAACAGGACCACCGTACACTTGGAATTCTTTGTTTTGACCAAACTTAGCACCTAGGATACCTGTGATGCTTTCGCTACGGACTTCAACATTTGTGCCTTCATCATTCGCAAGGCGACCATCCGCAAAGCCTTCTAATTGCTCAAGTTGATTTAACTGTGCTTGACCTTCTGCTAGCTGCGTTTCGCCAGCGGCGATACCTGCTAAACCAGCATTAATCTGTGGACGCAGTGCAGGCTCAAGTGCTGGGTTTTGATTAACAGCTGCTTGGGCTTGTCTTACTTGCTCTCTAACTGCATTTAAACGAGTTTCAGCAGCAGTTAACTGGTTTTGAGTACCTTCAACTAAACCTTTCAACTCTTCTACATTATTAACGCCTAATCCACCTAGACGCGATGCAATAATATTATTAACAGCATCAGTTGGTGCGCCTACAAAGTTATTATTTCCAGTGTAATCGGCTGCTGCACCAAAAGGCTCATCATATAAGATACCAACACTGAATGTATCGTTGATATCTGTTTTTACGCCATAACGGAAAAAATCATAAGACTCTGCGATGTCATCGATCTTATTACCTGAGGTATCTTTACCAGTAACATCAGCATCGATATAAGTGTAGACAGCTTCTGCATACGTGCCGTCTTGTAGGAATGCGGTGATATCTTGGCCTGAGCGATCAAGGCCAGCAGCACTAGCGACGCTAGCAACAGAAAGAGTAGCAACAGCTACTGCAAGAGTTTTTAAATGAAAGGTGTGGCGCATTTTATATCTCCAAACATCCGCATTGTTTTACTGTTTTACCAAGTATTAATTAATAGGTAATCAGCATCCGAGGTGGGAGATAGTAAAGACTTTTTAACACTAAAACAACTACAAAAACACATTATTTCTATGTTATGACCACATAGTCATCAGACAGTATCTATATATAAAAATACGTATATACTTCCCGCTATTAGATGCTTTCTTTCCAAATTCTACTCATTAATAATGTGGCGGTCTGTCTGCCATTACATCAAATGTTGCAATACCGCTTTCCGTATCTTGACCTTCAATCTGTTTATAAATCAGCTGTAATTGACGTTGCAGCGTATGAATATCTCTGTCTTGTCGCGTGATTACGTCATCCAGTCGTTCGACGGTCACTTCAAGATGCGCGAGGCTCATTTGCAAATCGATTACTTGGGCTTGCAAATCATTTTGAATATCAGAAGTATCATCTGTAATTCTAGGTTGGTTCATATTTTTCTCTAAATTATATTAAGTATTAAATTGAAAGGATGGATTGTTGAGAGGTACTGTAGATTAGAGATAAACCTACAAACATAGTCATGGAATAGGAGCAGTTAGTAAAAGCAATAAATAGTACTGATAAAACTATTTACTCGCACTACAGTAACGTGGTGGCATGTTATACTGCAGGCAATTTTGCAACAACCCCTACCTCACTATTATATAAGCTTAAGATACTCTATGGCACTGATTCATTTAAAAGACATTCACTTAGCCTTTGGCATCGCGCCTGTTCTTGATGGTATTGATTTTTCTATCAATACAGGCGAGCGTGTGTGCTTGATTGGCCGCAACGGCGAAGGTAAATCCACTTTGTTTAAACTGATCAATGGCTCATTGCAGCCTGACAGTGGCGAGATTATTACCAACAGTAGCATGCGTGTAGCGATGCTAGAACAAGACGTTCCCGAGACCAGTGGTCGCATATTAGACATCGTTATGGGCGGTAGTCGTCGCACGGCTGATTTGCTCATTAACTATAATAAGCAGGTCGATATGTGTGCGAATGGCGATATGGATGCCTGTGAGCACATGGCGACCCTACAACATGATATCGATGCGGTACATGGCTGGGACTTAGAACGCGATGCCATGCGTCTGATTACGACCATGGGCCTTAATCCAGAAGACGACTTATCATCCCTATCTGGTGGTCGTAAACGCCGCGTGTTACTCGCTCGTGCGCTAGTCACTAAGCCTGATGTGCTACTCCTAGATGAGCCAACCAACCATTTGGATGTTGAAAGTATCGAATGGTTAGAGCGCTTTTTGCTCGATTGGCAAGGCCTGACGTTGTTGTTCGTGACTCATGATAGAGCATTCGTCAATAAACTATCGACTCGCATTATTGAGCTTGACCGTGGCCAATTGACCAGCTATGACGTGACGCAAGGCGAAGGTGGTTACGCGCGCTATCAAGAGCTAAAAGAGCTACAGTTACAGGCTGAAGAAAAGAACAATGCCAACTTTGATAAAAAACTGGCACAAGAAGAAGTTTGGATTCGCCAAGGTATCAAAGCACGTCGCACTCGTAATGAGGGCCGTGTACGTGAACTAAAAGCCTTACGTGAAGAGCGTAGCGATCGCCGTGAGCAAGTGGGCAATGTAAACATCACCATGGGTCAAGGCGAGAAAAGCGGTAAGCTTGTCTGTAAAGTCAAAAACTTACATCTTGAATATGACGGCAACGTACTAGTAGATGATTTTACGACCACTATTATGCGTGGAGATAAGATTGGTATTGTCGGCCCTAACGGTGCGGGTAAAACTACGCTTATTAAAGCCCTACTCGATATGTCTGATGACGAAGTTACCAAGTCTGGTAGCGTCGAATTAGGTACTAATCTGAAAATCGCATTTTTCGATCAGCTGCGTGATCAATTGGACCTTGAAGCGAGCGTTGCACAAAACGTTTCGGAAGGCTCTGACTTTGTCGAAGTTGGCGGTCGTAAGACGCATATCATGAGCTACTTGCAAGATTTCTTATTTGCTCCAGAGCGCGCACGTACACCTGTCAAAGCCTTGTCTGGTGGTGAGCGTAACCGAGTACTACTGGCTAAACAGTTATTAAAACCTGCCAATATCTTAGTACTCGATGAGCCAACCAACGATTTGGATATGGCAACACTTGAGCTATTAGAAGAGTCAGTCGCCAGCTTTGGTGGTACGATTTTGCTGATCAGTCATGATCGTTCATTCATGGACAACGTCGTTACCTCTACGTGGGTGTTTGGCGAAGATGAAGATGGCAAAGGAGTGGTCAGTGAGTATGTAGGTGGTTATCAAGAGTACCTCGTACAAAAGAACCGCGAAGAAGCGTCTCGTGCTGCAAAAGCACCTGCCAACAATGCAGCAAGCAATAAAGCGACAAACAAGTCTGGCACAGCAGCGAAACCAAATAAGGCAGCCAAAAAGCTAAATTATAATGATCAACGCGAACTGGATAACTTGCCAAAAGAAATCGCTGCACTCGAAGCCGAACAAGCTCAATTGCAAGAAAAGCTGGCCGATGGCTCTTGGTTCAATACCGACTTTGATGCGGCGACAGCTGCTAGTGAGCGTCTCTTAACCATTGAAGATGAGATGATGCACAAGCTTGAACGCTGGAGCGAGCTTGAAGGCTAGTATTGGCAACTCTCTAGCTGAGTTTATTGGAATATCGCATGTGTATTTTGCATTGCTTATTTCGATAAACAAGTTTCTGATAGTCTGACAAAACATTATTAATCATTGTGAAGGCATCACCACTTTATTATATAGAGTGGTGATATTTGTTTTACAGCAACTTACAAAGTAGTTAGATGGTGAAAGTTAGTGAACATTACCTTAATTTCAAGTATCATTCGCTATTGCTGAAAATCCTTATTATTTATAAGGTCATCACATCATAATCCTTGTTAAAGCAAAGTTAGCGTTAAGCGTTGATAATCCAACTGTTTTGGTTTGATTATCATATTCAACCTTCTAATATGTCCTATTGAGGTTGCTTTATTTTTAACGCAATAATTTATTTTATCACCGAAATAGCTTAGAATAGCAACAATTAGCAAAATTAGGCACAGCTAAAGTGGCTTGATATTGTATATTTTCTAAGCCACAAACCCAGTGTGGGATAATCCCATTTCATTCACCTGGAGGAAGTATTAATGAGCCAAGCCGAAGGCGTTAATGTACAACGCCGTAGAGTTCTTATTGCCTCAACTGCCGCGATTGGTGCAGCTGGGGTAGCTGCCGTGGCGACACCTTTTGTCCGTTCTTGGTACCCAAGCGCTAAAGCTGAGGCTGCAGGGGCTGCAGTGACCCAAGATATTGGTTCTATCGAAGATGGACAAATGATCGTCGTCAAATACCGTGGTAAACCTATTTATGTGGTTAAGCGCACCGAAGACATGGTTGCAGGACTAGAGTCAGTCAAACCTCTATTATCTGATCCTGAGTCTGATGCGTCTCTACAACCTGAATATTGCAAAAATCCTACTCGCTCTTTAGATCCAACCGTATTGGTGGTCGAAGGCGTTTGCACACATTTGGGCTGTGCACCAAACTACCGTCCTGATGTGGGCGCGGTGGATTTAGGTGGTAATGATTGGTACGGCGGATTTTTCTGTCCGTGTCACGGGTCAAAATATGACTTAGCAGGTCGCGTATATAGCGGCGTTCCTGCACCACTTAATTTACCCGTTCCAGAATATGGTATGGATGGTACCATCTTGACGGTTGGGGAGGCTTGATATGAGTATGGGTAAAAAGTTAATGCATTGGGTGGACGCGCGTTTTCCAGCGACCGAAACCTATGAATACCATATGTCAAAGTACTACGCACCAAAGAACTTTAACTTTTGGTACTTCTTTGGCGTGCTATCAATGATCGTACTGGTCAACCAATTGGTGACTGGTATATGGCTTACGATGATGTACAACCCAAGTGCCGAAGGGGCATTTGCGTCTGTTGAATACATCATGCGTGACGTAAAAGGTGGTTGGCTCATTCGCTATATGCACTCAACCGGCGCATCTGCGTTTTTCGTCGTTGTATACCTGCATATGTTTAGAGCCTTGCTATATGGTTCATACCAAAAACCTCGTGAGCTTATCTGGCTCATCGGTATGGGTATCTACCTAGCACTTATGGCAGAAGGTTTCTTCGGTTACCTACTACCTTGGGGCAACATGTCATTCTGGGGTGCTCAGGTTATCTTGAACTTACCTGCAGCTCTACCTGTTATTGGTGATGGCCTTGCTGAATGGGTACGTGGTGACTATATCATCTCTGGTATTACTCTAAACCGTTTCTTTGCGCTACACGTTGTTGCTATTCCATTAGTACTGGTAGGCTTAGTATTCATGCATATTGTAGCATTGCATCATGTGGGCTCGAACAACCCTGATGGCATCGATATTAAGAAGCTAAAAGATAAAAATGGTGTGCCATTAGACGGTATCGAATTCCATCCGTACTACACTGTGCATGACATGGTTGGTATCGTAGTGTTCTTTATCTGTTTCTTTGCAGTGGTATTCTTCTTCCCAGAAGGCGGCGGTTTCTTCCTTGAACCACCAAACTTTGAGACAGCGAACTCACTGAAAACACCAGCACATATTGCACCAGTATGGTACTACACGCCGTTCTACGCTATTTTACGTGCGGTTCCTGACAAGCTTGGTGGCGTGATTGCGATGGGTGGTGCGATTGCCGTACTGTTCTTGATCCCATGGCTTGATAGGTCTCCTGTGCGCTCTATACGTTACAAAGGTATATTATCTAAGATTGCGCTGACCGTCTTTGCTATTAGCTTTGTTGTATTGGGCTACTTGGGTGCGACGCCTGCTACACCAACGGCAACCATCATGGCTCGTGTATTCACGATTCTATATTTCTTGTTCTTCTTACTGATGCCTTTCTACACTGCGATTGAGAAGTGTAAACAGCCACCAGAACGCGTTACCGGAGGTCACTAATGAACACGCTAATTAAATCCCTAGCTGGTCTAGGCTTAGGCGCGGCATTAACCTTGACTGCTGGTACGGCAATGGCTTCAGGCAGTGGCTGCGGTACATTCACCAATGCAGATGGCGTTGATGAACACCTGGCTTGTAGTACAGCTCCTATTGATTTTACCAATAAGGGCTCACTACAAAACGGCGCGAAGATCTTTATGAACTACTGTGCTGGGTGTCACTCAGCCAAGTACGTTCGTCATTCGCGCATTGCTAAAGATTTAGAGATACCGCCTGAGTTGGTTGAAAAGTATTTGATGGTTACTACCGATCAAATCGGTGACCACATTACTGCTGAGATAGATCCTGAGATTCAAGCATCTTGGTTTGGCGCAGCGCCGCCTGATCTATCACTTGAGACACGTCTACGTGGCGACGACTGGGTATATACTTACCTACTATCGTTCTATGAAGATCCAAGCCGTCCTTGGGGTGCAAACAACTTAGTACTGGCCAATGCAGCGATGCCTCACGTATTGCATAATATGCAAGAAGAGTTGAGCCAAGAAGAGTTTGAATCTGAAGTTGGTGACTTGGTTAACTTTATGGCGTGGATGGGTGAACCTGCTCGTCACGACCGTCAAGTAATTGGTTTCTTCGTCATTCTATTCTTATTAGTACTGCTCATACCAGTTTACTTATTAAATAAAGAGTTCTGGAAAGATGTTAAATAAGTCATAGTCAGCAGATAGTTCTTCGAATTAAAAAAGGCACTACTTCGGTAGTGCTTTTTTCTGCCTTGATATAGAGCATAAATACTAGATAAGCCGGAAAATAAGTCGCTCAGCGCTAATGTTTACGCACACTACCTTGATAAACGTTGCGAGTTTGTTTACGATGACAACCTTCACTATTAACATTAGGCTTTCATGATTGATGCGAATGACATTCCAAGTAGTCAGCTAATTTTGTATGCTGATGACGGCTACGACAGTCATGTGGTACGCCTATTACTTGAAGAAAAAAAGCTCGCTTACTATTTGTCTCGCTTACATTCTGAGCGCCCTGAAGATTTGACTGAGCTAAACCCCTATCATACCTTGCCTGTATTGCAGCAGCGTGAGATTGCGCTTTATGAGATTAACGTCATTTTTGAGTACCTTGAAGAGCGTTATCACACAAACAAACTGCTCCCTGAGACACCGCAAGAGCGTGCACAGTTTCGCCAACTGGCTTGGCGCATTCAACGTGATTGGTTAGTACTTGGCAAGCGTCTGCTGACGCATCCAGATAGCTTTAATAAAGCACAGGCTGCCGTTGCCAAAAAACAGCTTAGTGATTCGTTGATTACTCTGTCACCGCTGTTCGCTCATAAGCCTTATTTTATGGCTGATGAGTTTGGTTGGTGTGACGTGTTATTAGCACCACTATTATGGCGATTAGATGAGATGGGGATTGAGCTGCCACGTGCCATTAGCCGTCCATTGTTCGAATACCAAACGAGAGTGTTTGAGCGTAGTAGCTTCCAAAAAAGCGTGCGTTGATTAGACAAGTATCGAAAGCTGTCCTAAAATAAAGTATAAATAAGATAGACGTTAATTAGCATTTGTCATGTGATAAATTGCTAAACGAGATATTTTTCAATTATTAAAAATTATTAGTATAGGAAATCATTAGATGAGCGAAACCACCTCTATTACACCTACCCGTCCTTATATGGTACGCGCACTATATCAATGGATAGAAGACAACGCTCTGACACCATACTTGATGGTCGATGCCACGGCTGACAATGTGCAAATACCAACCGAACATGTGCAAGACGGTCGTATCGTATTAAATATTGCCAGCCGTGCTACTGGTAACATGAGTATGGAAAACGACTATATTCATTTTAGCGCACGCTTCGGTGGTGTATCACAAGAAATCTGGGTACCGCTTACTGCGGTGATGGGTATCTATGCAAAAGAGAACTCACAGGGTATGTTCTTTGATCCTAACGAGTATGACAACTATCAGCCAGAAGACGACTCAGCACCAATGTCTAACAACAGTCCTGCTAAAGCGCCTAAACCAAAGCGCGATAATAAAGCGGGTTTAAAGGTCTTAAAGTAGAAAATCTTGAAATAAATAGAACCTTAGAACAGTTCTATTTAACCCAATAAAAAAGCTAGCCATATTTAATATGACTAGCTTTTTTATTAACTATTTAAAGGCTTATTAACTTTCTATAACTGATAAGCTTTTAAACGGACGCCTACTGATTAGGTTCTTGGCAGTGTCACGCCACGTTGACCTTGGTATTTACCACCGCGGTCTTTGTAGCTGGTCTCACAAACATCATCAGCATCACTTTGGAAGAACAGCATTTGCGCAACGCCTTCACCAGCATAGATACGGGCTGGTAAATTAGTCGTATTACTAAACTCTAAAGTGACGTGCCCTTCCCACTCAGGCTCAAGCGGCGTTACGTTGACAATAATACCGCAGCGCGCGTAAGTTGACTTACCTAGGCAAATAGTCAATACATCACGTGGAATACGGAAGTACTCCATAGTACGTGCTAAAGCAAACGAGTTAGGTGGAATGATACACTCGTCACCAACGATATCGATAAAGCTTTTATCATCGAAGTTCTTAGGATCAACGACCACTGAATGTACATTGGTAAAAACTTTAAATTCAGGAGCACAGCGCACATCATAACCGTAGCTTGAGGTGCCGTAGCTAACCAAACGCTCGCCTGCATCATTAAAACGTACTTGACCCGGCTCGTATGGCTCAATCATGCCGTGCTCTTCGGCCATTTTACGAATCCAGCGGTCAGACTTAATAGACATTGTTGTTCCTTAGCAAATATTTAATAGCGACGATTATACGGAAGTGATGGCAAAATTTATAGCGTGATGGCTGTTTTATCCTACTTGCTTTTTTATCCCACATTGACTTCAGGATATTCAAACCACCATCACCTTATATCATTTTTATTCTTTACAGCTATTGTTATCAATACTCGCTAAAAAATCCGCTTGTCATCAATAGGTTTGGCAAATTTGTTAATATTGGCTTCGATATTTTTTGCAATGCTCACATAGTAGCTCGCAAACTCATCATCAGCCAAGACACTCGGTATGCCTTTATCTACTTGCGCACGAATACCACTCGCAAGTGGCAACTGACCCAGTAGTGGCACCTGATACTGCTCAGCGATAAACTCACCGCCGCCAGACCCAAAGATCGCTTCGGTATGGTTACAGTTGCTACAGGTATGTAGCGCCATGTTTTCAACCACACCCAGCACAGGAATGTTGGTTTTGTTAAACATCTCAACGCCTTTTTGTGCATCAAGCAGGGCAACATGCTGCGGTGTCGTGATAATGACAGCACCTGTGACTGGAATACGCTGCGCCAATGTCAACTGTATATCACCCGTACCAGGCGGCATATCAATTACTAAATAGTCTAGCTGCGGCCAGTTGGTTTGATTATATAGCTGCATCAATGCACCCGTGGCTTTTGGTCCACGCCATGCAACCGGCGTATTATCTCCATCGAGCAAACTACCGATAGAGAGCATTGCCATACCGTGCGCATCGACCGGTACGAATTGCTCGTTTTCTAACTGCGGTTTTACGTCAGCAACGCCTAACATGGTTGGCATACTAGGGCCGTAAATGTCAGCATCAAGCACACCAACACGATTACCAAGCTTTTGCAATGCCAACGCGATATTGACTGTCGTTGTCGATTTACCAACACCGCCTTTGCCTGATGCTACCACGATGATATGACGAATACGAGGATGCGCTGCTAATGAGGCTTGTGTTGGTGCTGCTTTAGTGATTGTTGGCTCAGCATCGGTATTGTTAGCACTGCTATCAACGTTCGATGATGGTTTAGATTGAGACACCATCGCGTCAGTCGTTTTTGGCATTGCCTTTGGTAAGCTTGAACCTGAGCCTTTTTCTGGCGCTGGCAGACGCACATTCATATGAATCGTGGTAATGCCATGCGGATGTAGCAACTGTCCCAGCTCCTGTTGGATAGCTTCAGGATTACTATCTTTCGGCAGACGCAAGTCTAACGTGAGTGCATCGCCTTTACGCTCAAGGCCGGTGACCATGGTGGTAATACTGACCGAGTTTATCTCGTAACCCAGCAATACCTTATCGACAGCGCTGTCTCGTTCCGCTTGCAACTGCGGCGTTTCTTCTGTGGGCTTTTTTTTCATAAAATTAAACATAGCGACTATTGTTGCCTATACAAGTGGATAGGTGTGGCAAACTGCTTAAGGCATATCGCAGCATATCTAACACATGCTGGTGGTGAGCCGATAGAGCCATTTAGCCAAACCTTTTATCGTGCTAGTGTAGCTGAATTGAACGCATAAAAAAACCACAACGCCAGTAGGTCTGACTTTGTGGTTTTTAGCATTTACATATATCGCTTAATTCATAAACCAACCATGGCTGGCCACGATAGATTGTCCGGTAAATACGTTGGTTGGAAAAGCGGCTAAAAATAGTGCCAATTGGGCAATGTCTTCCACCGTGGTAAATTCTTTATCTACTGTGTTCACCAGCATAATATCGTTGATCACTGACTCTTCACTGATGCCCTTTTCAGCTGCCTGCTCGGGGATTTGCTTTTCTACCAAAGGTGTTTTGACAAAGCCTGGACAAATCACATGCGAACGTACTTTGTGTGCTGCACCTTCTTTGGCGAGTACACGACACAGACCTAGTAATCCGTGCTTGGCGGTAACATAAGGCGCTTTATATAATGAAGCCTCATGTGAATGAGCAGAACCCATATAAATGACCGTGCCACCTTTATCGCCTTTATACATGTGCTTAATCGCGGCTTTAGTGGTCAAAAATGCACCATCCAAATGGATGTTAAGCATTTTTTTCCAATCGCTAAATGCCATCTTATCGATAGGATCAATGATCTGAATACCGGCATTCGAAACCAAAATATCAATGCCACCAAAAGTATCAACTAGCTGCTGTACACCGTCATTTACCGCATCTTCTGACGTCACATCCATGGCAATCGCGAGAGCACGTCCACCAGCAGCTTCAATCGCATCAACGGTTTTCTGAGCTGCTTCAAGATTGATATCAGCAATACCAACTGCCGCGCCTGCTTTGGCATAAGTCTCAGCGATGTCACGTCCGATACCACTTGCAGAGCCAGTGACCAATGCTACTTTGCCTGTCAAATCTTGTTGTAATTGAGTCGCCATACATATTCCTTATAATGGTCTAAAATACTATTAATTTTTATAAAAATAGAACTGAATGAATACGCCACTATAATTATAGTGGCGTATTTATCTGCGGGATGAAGCTCATTGATTTTAAGGCAATCACATTACTGGATAATGTTGACGGGCGTTTTTTCTTGTAACTCATCAAAGCTCACACCATCTGCCAGCTCAACCAATTTTAACCCGCTGTCAGTAACGTCTAATACGGCAAGCTCAGTGATGATACGATCAACCACGCCTTTACCCGTCAATGGTAGTTCGCAATTGGCCAGAATTTTTGGGTCGCCGTGTTTATTGACTTGTTCCATTAGGACAATCACGCGCTGTACGCCTGCAACCAAGTCCATCGCACCACCCATGCCTTTGACCATCTTTTTGGGAATCATCCAGTTAGCAAGATCGCCTTTTTCTGAGACTTCCATTGCGCCCAATATTGCCAAGTTGACATGACCGCCGCGAATCATCGAAAAGGACTCTGAACTACTAAAATAACTGGCCCCTGCTTCTGCGGTCACGGTTTGCTTGCCCGCATTAATCAGATCGGCATCGACGGCATCTAATGTAGGGAACTCACCAATACCCAGCAAGCCGTTCTCTGATTGTAGCCATACGTCTACGCCTTCAGGAATATAGTTAGCGACTAGCGTTGGTAGACCAATGCCTAAGTTGACATAATAGCCATCTTGTAGCTCTTTTGCAGCGCGTTGCGCCATTTGCTCTCTTGTCCATGCCATGCTGATTTCCTTATTTTTTACGATATTCTATTTTTACTTATCTAAACGATGAGCTATCTAAACTGTCATGAATATAAAAACTGATTATTAGTTTCAAACATAGTTAAGCTTTAGTCGTGGTTTTTTCGATGCGTTTTTCAGGGCTATTATTCAATACAATACGTTGAACAAAGATACCCGGTAGATGCACTTCATCTGGATCAAATGTGCCCGTCTCTACAATCTCTTCAACTTCGACAATCGTGATTTTACCCGCCATTGCACAGTCTGGGTTAAAGTTACGAGCTGTTTTATTGAACATCAAATTACCCGCTTTATCGGCTTTCTGTGCTTTGATTAGTGCGACATCTGCGCGCAATGAATGCTCTAGCACATAAGTACGACCATCAAAATCACGAGTCTCTTTGCCTTCAGCAACCAACGTACCTACGCCTGTTGCAGTATAAAACGCAGGAATACCAGCACCGCCTGAGCGCAATTTTTCAGCTAATGTCCCTTGTGGCGTCAACTCAACTTCTAACTCGCCTGCCAAGTACTGGCGCTCAAACTCTTTGTTCTCGCCCACATAAGATGAAATCATTTTTTTGATTTGACGTGTCTGTAGCAATAGTCCTAGACCGAAGTCATCGACACCAGCGTTATTACTGATACAGGTCAGCTCTTTGACTTTGCTATCACGCAGCGCTTTGATTAATGCTTCTGGAATACCGCATAGACCGAAGCCACCGATCGCGAGCGTTTGCCCATCACTGACCACACCTTTTAGCGCTTCTTCGGCACTGCTATATACTTTTGATTGACTCATGCTTGTCTCCTTGCAAGTCTGTTTTTGTTATTAACGTCCATTATCTATCATGATTTATTTATTGTGCCAATCAATAGCGCATTGACTGTTTTAAATTTAAATCAATACATATTATATCGGTATATCACGTACAAAATACTTATGCTAACTTAACATATTATTTTCGTAGCGCCTAGTTGCTTAGTGATTAGAAAATAACCCCAAGAGGACGCGAGTCAACAAAGTATTCCTTATCCTTCAGTAATATCTCAACTGGATTTATGTTTAATAAAATACAATAAATAAGGTTTTTTGATTAATTTTATTGACCTACATCGATAAGCGCGACATACACGCTGTCTTAATTTTGCCAAGGAGGGCTATCATGTTTAGTAAATTTGCGATTGTCATTACCCTATTATTACTCATGTTTTTTGCTTATCGCGGTTATTCTGTGCTGATCTTAGCACCGATTATGGCGACGCTAGCAGTCTTACTATCAGGTGATTTTTTAAACACCATCTCCGCTTATACCGATGTCTTTATGGGCGCGTTAAGTGGGTTCTTACTCAAATTCTTCCCTATATTCTTGCTAGGGGCATTGTTTGGGCGTTTGATGGCAGACTCTGGTGCGGCAACTGCCATCGCCAATACCGTTGTCGAAAAGCTCGGTGCCAGCAAGGCCATTCTTGCGGTGATTTTGGTCTGTGCTATTTTGACCTATGGCGGGGTATCACTGTTTGTGGTGGCTTTTGCCATTTATCCTATTGCCAAGGACTTGTTCAGAGCAGCCGATATTCCAAAACGTTTGATTCCTGCTGCCATTGCCCTAGGGTCATTTACCTTTACAATGACTGCACTGCCAGGCACGCCAGCTATTCAAAACGCTATTCCAATTCCTTACTACAATACCAACGTATTTGCCGCGCCTATCTTGGGTATCATTGGCGGTACAATCATGTTTATCTGTGGTTGGTTGTGGCTTCAGTCACGTGCCAAAAAAGCCAATGCAGCGGGGGAAGGTTATGGTCAGCATGATGAAGAGGATGTAGGCGGCGTTGGAGCGGCTGCAAAAGAAGCTGAGGTATTAAACACTCATCACACTTCATTCACCGTTGCCATGATTCCGCTGATATTGGTCATTGGCTTGAACGCTATATTGACCTATGTGGTTTTCCCATCGATAGATTTCAGTAGCCTAAAAACTCAATTCCCAGATGGGTTTTTTATGGCTGGTTTATGACCATCAACATGCGGTGTAAACCTATCGTTCATGGCTAATAAATGCTTGCCAAATGAGAAGTAATTACCAAGGAATATCACAAAATTATCTGAATTACGGTATCATAGGCACACTTTTGGATTTTTTATTATTTTTAGAAGTTTTTAGCATTAACGATGTCACATCGATGAGCGATGAGCCGCTTAAGATGTTCGATAACTAACCCGTTTATATAAAAATATAGGTGATTTTGTGCGTGAGATTCTAGTAACCAGTGCGCTGCCCTACGCCAATGGCTATATCCATTTGGGGCATCTTGTAGAATATATTCAGACCGACATTTGGGTACGTGCGATGAAAGCGCAAGGCCATCAGGTCACCTATGTCTGCGCGGATGATGCACACGGTACGGCAATCATGCTCAAAGCAGAAGCCAATGGCGTCACGCCAGAAGAGCAAATTGCCTCAGTCAAAGCCTCACACGAAGCGGATTTTTCAAAGTTCCTGATCAATTTTGATAATTATCACAGCACTCATTCAGAAGAAAACAAACAGTTCTCTGAGCTGATTTATCGTCGTCTCAATGATGCTGGTCATATCAGCACAAAGGATGTCGAGCAACTATTTGATCCTGAAAAGCAATTATTTCTAGCTGATCGCTTTGTCAAAGGTACTTGTCCAGAGTGTGATTCACCAGACCAGTACGGCGATAACTGTGAAGTATGTGGCACCACTTATGATGCAACGGATCTAAAAGACCCACATTCGACACTGTCTGATGCAACCCCTGTCCTTAAAACTTCTAAGCATTATTTCTTTGATTTGCCAGAGTTTGAGCAGTTCTTACAGGACTGGACGCGCAGTGACAATCGTTTGCAAACCTCAGTCGCCAACAAGCTACAAGAATGGTTTGATGCAGGACTTACCAGCTGGGATATCTCGCGCGATGCGCCCTACTTCGGTTTTCAAATTCCAGATACCCCAAGCGATGAGCCAGACAAATATTTTTATGTCTGGCTTGATGCGCCAGTTGGCTACATGGCAAGCTTTAAAAACCTATGTGATAAGCGTGCGGGAACAGAGCAAGCGCTTGATTTTGACCGCTACTGGGCACAAGAAAACGAGCACAAAACCGAAGTTTATCACTTCATCGGTAAAGACATCGTTTACTTCCATGCCTTGTTTTGGCCAGCGATGCTAGCAGGTAGTGAACTGCGTACGCCGACTGGCGTCTTTGCCCATGGTTTCTTGATGGTCAATGGCGAAAAAATGAGTAAGTCACGCGGTACTTTTATCAAAGCCGAGACGTATGCTGAGCACTTACATCCTGAATATCTGCGTTATTACTTTGCCAGCAAACTGTCTGATAAAGTTGAAGACATTAACTTAGACTTAGAAGACTTTATGCAAAAGGTCAACTCTGACTTGGTTGGTAAAGTCGTCAATATCGCCAGTCGTAGTGCAGGGTTCTTGGTTAAGAAGTACGACGGCATGCTGTCAGAAATTTGCGTCGAGTCAGAGCTGTTAGAAGACATCACCAAAACGGGCGATGAGATTGCTGCTGCCTATGAGAATCGTGAATTCTCACGTGCTATGCGTTTAATTATGCAATGTGCGGACAAAGCCAACGAATACATCGATGCCAAAAAACCATGGTCATTAGCGAAATTGGAAGGTACTGAGCAAGAGGTTCAAGACGTCTGCTCAGTCGCTATCAATATCTTCCGTCAATTAATGGTTTATCTTGCGCCAGTGCTACCTGAATTGACTAATAATGCCAAAGTGTTTTTGAACCTTGATGACTTAAGTTTTGCCAGTCGTAATGAGTGGTTACTAGGTCATAAAATCAATAAGTTCAAACCATTAATGCAACGTATCGAAGAAAAAGATATCGAAGCGATGGTCGAAGATTCTAAAGCATCCTTAACTCAAGCAGACGCTCCTGCTGCGACTGACAATAGTAAGCCTGCCGCAAAAGACAAAACACCTGCAACAAATGCAGGTGCTGAGCAAACTGACTATATTGGTATCGAAGACTTTGCCAAAGTTGAGATGAAAGTCGCACACGTTTTAGAGTGTAACCATGTGGAAGGTGCTGATAAGTTACTACAGTTCACGCTAGATGTTGGCGAAGATAAGCCACGTAACGTATTTAGCGGTATTCGCAAGTTTTATGAGCCTGAGCAATTGATTAATAGGAAAGTGATTTGCGTGACCAACCTTGCCCCGCGCAAGATGAAATTTGGCGTATCAGAAGGTATGGTATTGTCAACTGGCGAGCCAAAGACCGGCTTAACAGTCGTTACCTTACCGGATGCTTGTGTTGTTGGCGACGTACTGGCCTAATACTAGAAGGATGTAAACTTGTCAAAGTTCTATACAGTTGATCGCTCAAATAATATAGATCAAAATATGGTCTTTTCGCTTCAAAAAAACTATTCTGACCATAAAATATGGACTGTTCAAGATATATATGATGAAGAAGATGCAATCGCTAGAATAGAACAGCTTTACCCTGAAGGTTTATCATTTCATGGTATACAATATTTAATCAAAGAGTGTCTAGTTATTTTTAAAAATATGACAAGGGAACCTTTACCATTAGCTCCCACAACACCGATGATTGAAGCCGTATTTGAGCTTGTCCGTCGAAATGAGTTTCCTCAACTTCCTTCTCGCCTGCAGTCAATGTTTGCATGGTGTAACTTAGATGATGCAAGAGAATTTAATTCGTCTTTAGGCGACAAACATTCTATATTCGAGGTAGAAATCAAAAATGCTTTTATAGCAGATCAAAAACTACTTTACTTAGGCGGCTCTGTTATTGGTACGTATGAAATGGCTCGTAAATACTGGTCAGGTGACAGAAGCAATAACTGTAAACTAGAAGCTGTTATACCTTTGCCTGCAGTTATTGGTAACAAAGTCTAGATATTATCATTAACATCATTTAAAAAAAGATGCCCTAAGTGGCATCTTTTTTTATGGCTGATTTAGCAAATGGCTAAAAACCAAGCCTGATACTTATCTGCTCAAAATATCGATGATCTGCAACGTATCATTAATCACCGTCACAATGTTGTTTTCTGGCGTACGAATACGAACGTAACGGTCATCATAACGATCTAAAACGACAGAACGGTCATAATCCCTTCTATCAATCTTGCCGACTACTCTATAACCGTATCTATCAAGATCACGCTTAAATGAAGCATTTGGGCTAGCATTGCGATAAGCGTTAATACTTGGGTGGGCGTTGCCATTATGCTTATAGTTTTTACTGACATGGGCAGAGTTACCTTTGCTATTACCATGTCCATTACCGTGCCCGTTTCCATGACCATCTTTTGCCATAGCAGGCAATCCAATCAAAGAAGTAGCAGTGATACCAGCGATGGTTAATAATTTGAGATTAGCAGTGTTCATTATATTATCCTTAAAATAGTCATTCGAAAAATTTAGATAAACTATAAGGTCTATTTTGTATTCACTATGGCAGCACAATGTCACCAAAATGACTGGATTATCTTTAGACTTATCATGTTTCTCGTATGAAAATTAGCTTACGTTAATTATGAAGTGAGTACGTAATAGATGCGTTGCTAGGCTGTAAGCGTTTTGCATATGGTTTGAGCAAACAAAAGTACCTTAGTGGCATCCTTTATATTTAGATCTACATAAGAGCTTCAATGCATTACGCGTCTTGATAAGATAAAAAGAAGTGATGATTTTTTTATTATCCATCACCATGACCGCCACACATTAATTTTTTATTGCGATAACTTACATTACTGTCATAATATGAACATAATAATCGATGGAACGATTACTTTATTTAATTGTTAGCCTGCTATCTCAGCATCAACATAGCATTGACTTGGCTAATCTGCATTCTTCAATATCATGGCAAAAAACCAAAGTACACCAAACAGATGAGCAAAATGAATACTATATAAGTTAGTAGGCTCAGTCAGTCTGGCAGTATCCATTTGGTTTTTGCGATTGATATAACCTATGAGTTAACCTAATAATGACTATCGCTTCTACTCTACGCTTAAGCCTATATGGCGTTGCTCTTAGTGCCATTAGCACACTTGGACTAATCGGCTGCTCAAACTCCTCTACCGAGACCGCAGCGACTGCTGAAAATAGCACGGCTACAGACAAACCTGCCAAATCAATTGCCATTACTCAAATCGTTGAGCATCCATCATTAGATGATATGCGCCGCGGGATTATTGATGAATTGGCAGATAATGGTTATGTCGAAGGTCAAAACCTAACTGTTAACTTTCAAAGTGCGCAAGGAAACACAGCGACTGCAGGACAGATTGCCAAACAATTTGCAGGAGACAACCCTGATGCGATCGTAGCAATCTCAACGCCTTCTGCGCAGTCAGTGGTAGCCGCGACCACCACTATCCCTATTATCTATACTGCTGTGTCAGATCCGCTAGGTGCCAAACTCATCACAGCAGATGGCAAGCCCTTTCAAAGCAATTTGACTGGACTATCAAGCCAGCTGCCATTAGAGCCGCAATTAGATTTATTACAGCAAATAAAGCCTGACTTAAAAACCATCGGTTATGTCTATAGCCCAGGTGAAGCAAACTCAGTGTCATTGCGTGAGAACCTAAAACAAGCTCTACCAGCAAGAGGTCTGTCCCTATTAGACATTCCTGCCAATCGTCCAACGGATATCGGTATGGCGACGCGCAGCTTGCAAGGACGCGCAGATATCATCTATACCTCATTTGACAACAATGTTGCTTCTGCCTTTGAGGCCATGACCCAAGCAGCAAATGAGCTCAAGTTACCGATTATCGCGTCTGATGAATTCAGTGTAAAACGCGGCGCGACTGCTGCGCTTGGTGTTAATGACTATGACTTTGGTCGTACCACTGGCAAGATGGTATATCGCGTGTTAAATGGCGAAGCGGTCAACACCATCAAACCTGAAGTCATGAATGACCTGACCTTATATGTCAGTCCTAAGCACGCCAAAACACAAGGTGTCAGCTTGCCAGCAGAGTTACTAAAAAACGCCATCAATGTTGATATTGATGCTGAAACCAAATAAAAAGTAGTAAGCTATCTATTAGCTCGTCAATTATTTATATAGTGTACGGACACACTATTATTTTAGGAGTAAGACCCATGTTGTCTCAAAATCGTTTTGGTCGTTTTAATTTCGGTAAGGCTTTATTATTAGGCGGTGTATGTACGGCTATCTTGACTGGTTGTAACCAATCAGCACAAGATGATGGCTCTACGGATGCTGCCGCTAGTGGTGATGCAGCGACAGCTATGAAGACCGTTGCTATTACCGCTATCGTCGAACATCCAGCGCTTGATGATGTACGTAAAGGTGTCATCGACGAGCTAAACGAAGCAGGCTTCAAGGACGGTGAAAACTTAACCGTTAACTTCCAAAGCGCGCAAGGAAACACTGCTACTGCTGGTCAGATTGCCAAGCAATTTGTCGCTGATGCGCCAGATGTTATCGTCGCTATCGCAACGCCATCTGCTCAATCTGTTGCCGCTTCTACTAGCAGCATTCCATTGGTATTCTCAGCAGTTACTGACCCAGTAGCAGCCAAACTGGTACCTAAGCTAGATGGATCTGGCACCAACGTTACAGGCGCATCAGATGCCCTACCGTACGAGCCACAGATTGATTTGATGCGTCAAATCATTCCATCATTAAAGAACGTCGGTTATGTCTATAGCCCAGGTGAAGTCAACTCAACGATTATCTTAAAAAATCTTAAAGAGAAGCTAACACCACTCGGTATCAATGTACTTGAAGCACCTGCACAGCGTAGTAACGACATTGCGATGGCAGCCCGTAGTCTCGAAGGTAAGGTCGATATGATCTATACTTCAACTGACAACAACGTGGTATCAGCGTACGAATCACTTTATCAAATCGCTAAACAAAGTAAGATTCCTCTAATTGCCTCAGACACTAGCTCAGTTGAGCGCGGTGCCGTTGCTGCACTAGGCGTGGACTACTATGAGCTTGGCCGTGAAACGGGCAAAATCGTTGTGCGTATCCTGAACGGTGAAAAAGCGGGCGCTATCCCTGTTTACACCCCGCAAGCGCTTAATCTATATGTCAGCCCAAAACATGCCAAAGAAGAAGGCATTACTTTGTCACAAGCGGTTATCGATAAAGCAAAAGAAGTGGTAGAATAACGCACCTTTATATTTAGCTCAGAGTAGCAGCCGTTATAAGATAGCCGTAACGCTTATTAATTGATCGTCTATCTTATGCTTCGATGTTAAATGTTAGACAAGAAACCCAGCTATGAATCAGTAGGCTGGGCTTCTTGTTTCAGTAACGCCTATTTCAATAAGCTTGTTTCGTATATTGCGGTATTTAGCTTGTGGCTTATCTGGTACTTGTTGCGTAAAATATACTTTACCTCATCGAATATTGCTGTTGCTTGAATCAGAGCTTTAAACCAAGGTAACTTATGATCGTTATTAATCGTGACCTGTTTTGGTTTACCCTAACCGCAGATTGCTTAATCTGTTAAATTCACCGCTTAGCTGTTTAGCAGGTAGATGATTTTGGCAATTGCCACTTACCTATCTTGATACCATACGCTAGACACTGGGTTATGACTTACTGATCTCTTATGTCTTTAATTGCTTTTTTTGGTGCGCTTGAAAGTGGTCTGATTTATGGCCTAGTCGCACTCGGTGTGCTGATTTCATTTCGTACACTCGACTTTCCTGATTTGACCGCTGACGGTAGTTTTCCGTTAGGCGGCGCCGTCGCTGGCATTTCTATCGTCGCTGGTATCAACCCGTGGATCGCCTGTGCTTTTGGTATGTTAGCAGGGTCAGTCGCTGGTATCGTCACCGCATGGCTGCACGTCAAGCTCGGTATCCTGCAACTGCTCGCTAGTATCTTGGTGATGGTCGCTCTATATTCTGTCAACCTACGCATTATGGGTGCGCCAAACCTACCTTTGCTTGGTGAGACGACGGTATTTAGTAGCTTAGTCACTGACGGCAATGGTTATTGGATGCGCTGTCTGATTATCGGTGTCGTCGTCGCGCTCGCGATGTTATTTTTAAACTGGTTTTATAGCACCGAAACTGGGCTATCGATGCGCGCTACTGGCTCAAACTTAAGAATGGCACAGGCGCAAGGTATCAATACCTCATGGATGACCATCATCGGTATGGCGATTTCTAACGGCTTGATTGCCTTAGCGGGTGCGCTATTTGTCCAGACCCAAGGCGGCGCTGATATCTCTATCGGTATCGGTACCATCGTCATTGGTCTAGCAGCGGTCATCATCGGTGAGACCATCATTCCTGCCAAGCGTATTTGGCTGATTACCTTTGCCGTTGTTGTCGGCGCGGTACTGTATAAGCTATTTATTCAGGTCGCACTATCAAGCGATACGCTACGTAGCATCGGCTTTGGACCACAGGATTTGAACTTGATTACCGCATTGCTCGTGGTACTAGCCTTAGTATTGCCAAAAGCGAAAACCAAGTTTTTATCACGCAAAGTTCGCGCCTAATGACAGTCAAAGCAAGTATTGATAATACTTGTGACGCTTGAAGAGATAATAAGGAATAACGATTATGATGCAAGCCACCGATTTACGGTTGACCTTTAACCCAGGCACGCCAATCGAAAACCCTGCCCTACGTGGTATCAGCTTAAATATTGCTGATGGTGAATTTGTCACTGTCATCGGTACCAATGGCGCAGGTAAATCTACTTTTTTGAACGCGGTAAGCGGTACGACGCGTGTCGATAGTGGCTCAATCTTGCTAAATGGCATTGATGTGACCAAAAAGTCTGCTCATCAACGCGCGCATTGGGTTGCTCGTGTCTTTCAGGATCCGATGGCGGGCACTTGTGAAGCGCTCACGATTGAAGAAAATATGGCTTTGGCCTACAAACGCGGCGGTAATCGCGGTCTGAAATTTGCACTGAATCAAAACAACCGCGATTTGTTCCGAGAAAAACTATCCGTTTTAAAGTTAGGTCTAGAAAATCGTCTAACCGATCGTATGGGTCTACTCTCTGGTGGTCAACGTCAGGCAGTAAGTCTTCTAATGGCATCATTGCAGCCTTCTAAAATCTTGTTGCTTGATGAGCATACTGCAGCTCTTGATCCAAAGACTGCGGCTTTTGTCTTAGAATTGACTGATAAGATTGTCACGGATAATAAACTGACTACGATGATGGTTACCCACTCTATGCAACAAGCATTGGCACATGGTACACGCACCGTTATGCTGCATCAGGGTCAAGTCGTGTTGGATGTGGCTGGTGACATTCGCAAAGGCATGACCGTACATGATCTACTCGATATGTTTGAGCAAACACGTGGCGAAAAAGTTGAAGACGACAGTTTGATTTTGAGCTAAGTTTTTAAGCTAATGCTTTCCATGACTTACGACTTGTAAGTTGGTACCTGTCGGATATAATCATTTCCGATAACTTCAAAGACCTTCAAGAGAATTGATTTTTCTTGGAGGTTTTTTGTTATCTATAGTTAATGATCATATGAACTTTTCACTGACCATTATATAGTTGTCGTCTATCAAAGCTTCGCTATTGTCATCTATCTATGAGGTCTGTCATGCGCAAAATTCCTATCTACTCCCACCCTGCTGCTGGTTGGCCTGCGCTGATCTCATCTACCCAAAAACTAATGGACTATAAGACATTTTTGCGTGGCGGTATAAGTGTATTTAAAAGCAATCAGCCGCAAGGCGGATTTGACTGCCCAGGCTGTGCTTGGCCTGACCATAAGTCGCACAAAGCCATCGATGTCTGTGAAAACGGCATTAAAGTCATTGCCAGTGAGACCATGACCCACAAAGCAGATGCCGAGTTTTTTGCGAGACATACTGTCACTGAACTACAGGGATGGACTGGTTACGAGCTGGAACACAGTGGACGTTTATCAGAGCCGATGTATTACGATGCGGCGCAAGATCGCTATGTTCCTATCCCTTGGGAAGCCGCTTACAGCTTAATCGCTGAGCAGTTAGGACAGCTTGATTCACCTGATGAGGCATTATTTTATACATCAGGCCGTGTGACTAACGAGCCTGCCTTCTTATTTCAATTGTTCGTACGCTGCTTTGGTACCAATAATTTGCCTGATTGCTCAAATATGTGTCACGAGCCAACCTCAGTAATGCTAAGCAGACAGCTAGGTATTGGTAAAGCGACGGTCATGCTAGAAGATTTTGAGCAAGCCAAGCTGATATTGATGTTTGGGCAAAACCCAGCGACCAACCATCCACGTATGCTAGAGATGCTCGCCCATGCGCATGAGCAAGGCTGTCGAATCATCTCAATCAACCCGATGCGTGAACAAGGTTTAAGCAAGTTCAGAAATCCACAAAAACCAACTCACATGGCAGCCGGTCAAAGTGCTGATATGGTCGATGACGTTATTCAAATTCAAATCGGCGGTGATGCAGCCTTATTGACGGGCATTGCCAAGTGGTTAATCGAAAACGATAAAATCAATCATGATTTTATTACCACTCATACTTCAGGATTTGAACCTCTAAAACAGTGGCTAACAGAGCAATCATGGTCAGATATCACACTTGGCTGCGGTATTTCTCAGACAGATATTATCAATCTCGCTGAGCTGGTAGCTGATAGTCCAGCAACGATTTGCACTTGGGGCATGGGCATTACTCAGCATGTACAGGGTGATGACAATGTGGCGATGATTACCAACTTGCTCCTGCTGATGGGTATGATTGGTATCGACGGCGCTGGTGCATCCCCAGTACGTGGGCACTCCAACGTACAGGGCGATCGCACTATGGGTATCCATGAGCGTCCTAGCAAAAGCTTACTAGACAGTTTAGAGCGTGTGTTTAAGCACCCTATGCCACAAGAACATGGCTACGATGTCGTCACAGGTGCCAAGGCTCTTATCGCAGGTAAATTGAAAGTCTTTATGGGCATGGGTGGTAACTATGCAGTGGCCGCCCCTGATACCAGCGCGATTGAGCAAGCCTTAACCACTACTCAGCTTAATATATTTGTCGGTACTAAGCTCAATGAGACCATGCTATACCCCGGTGCTAACAATTTGATCCTACCTTGCTTAGGCCGTACCGAACGTATTGTCACAACAAAGGGTGAGCAATTTGCCACTATCGAAGACTCCATGTGTCAGATCGTACCCACTCAGGGCAAACTCAAACCTGTTAGTGATACTCTAAAATCTGAAGCTCAAATCGTAGCGGATATTGCGACCCATGTACTCGGCGCCGACTCGTCTATTCCTTGGCTTGCGATGAGTGAGGATTTCGATATTATTCGGGACTATATCGCTCAAGCGATTAATGGATTTGAAGACTTCAATCAGCGTATTCGTACCTCTGAGCGTGGCTTTCATTTGTATCATGCGGCGCGTCATCGTGTATGGAATACCGAAAGCGGCAAAGCCCAGTTTGAAGTCCCACAATATCCGATTACTTTTGTCGCTGCACAAATGGCAGCCGCAAACGATATCGATGATGTTGAAAATACAGCGCAAAAGATTTGGCAATTGACCAGTGTCCGCAGCCATGACCAATTTAACACTATGATTTTTGGGTTTAAAGACCGCTATCGTCAAACGGATCGTCGTGACGTGCTGTTCATGCATCCCGATGAAATAAGTCGTTTAGGTTGGCAAAAAGGTGACCGTGTTATAGTCACTCGCCAGCGTGCTAAAGATAGCCTAGAGCAACCACGCATATTGGGCCCATTGGTATTGAGCGAGATGGATATTGCCTCTAACGCTGTCGCCGCTTACTACCCTGAGTGCAATGATCTCTTTGATTTGGAGACACATGCGCCAGAATCTCATATCCCAGCGTACAAATCGACGACCGTCGTTTTAGAGCGCGTAGAGGCAAATACATCAATAGCTACGCCTGCGTAAATCATACTGCGGAGAGCCGATGAGAATGACATTTTCATTGGCTACTCCTCTAAATGACCATAAACACACTCATATTTCTAGGCCATGATAAACCGTGATAACCATTGAAAATAACGCTCAGCAAAGTGAGGCTCTTATCGACCCCGCTATGATAGATAACTCAACTAGCACTAAGATAGTTACACCTGAGCTGTCTAACGATGAGAGGTTGTCAGAGAGACCACTTGCTCGTAGCCACTTAGCACAAAAGCATCATTACCCGTCAGTTAGCAATAACCCTACTCATGACTCTCACCTTCAAATTGAATCTCAGACTACTAGCTTAGCCGTAGAAGCTGCGGTCTCTATCATTATTAATGGGATTCATTATGCTGTGTTGATGGCCAGTCCTCATCAGTTAGAGTATTTGGCTGTTGGGTTCTTATTTAGTGAAGGCTTAATTCAATACAGTCACGAGTTACTCGACTGGGAAGTGACTCACCTTGCAGATATCGCTAGCTACCAGAAGTTTGCTCAAGATTCGAATGATGAAAGCCTTGACTCAGTATCAATTGAGCAAAGCTTAGAACAATTTCAAGATTACGATATATATGTCGTGGAGTTGGTATTGAGCCAACGCTGCCATCAACGTATCCAAGCACAAAAACGACAGCTCGCAGGGCGTACAGGCTGCGGTATGTGCGGTATTACTGGACTAACGCAAGCTTTGCCTGATTTAAGTACTTACTCACAAGACCATTTACACCATGAACATAACCAACAGACAGGTATAAATGGCATTCAAACGAGCGCACCAAGTCTTGACTCCCTATTGGCACTGCGTCAACAAGTGGATGCCGCGCAACATACGCATCAACTGACAGGTGCGGTACATGCCGCAGCGACGATACATAATCAGCAGCTACATTTATTCGAGGATGTAGGCCGCCATAATGCACTTGATAAACTCATCGGTTGGCAATTACGCCAAAAAGCAGACGTTAGCTGTGTGCTTATGACTTCGCGTCTCTCTATTGAACTGGTTCAAAAGTCTATTCGAAGTCAAATCCCGTGGCTAGTTGGCATGTCAGCGCCTACCAGTACAGCAGTGCGCGTGGCTGAGCGTTATGGCCTTGGATTGGCTGGATTTTTACGTGATAACCGAGTCACTTACTATACCAAACAAGATAATATATAAAAATTCACTTCTACTTGTTCATTGAGAGCAACCATCATCTATCGCTCATTATCTATTTTTCTAATGAAAGCTTCAGCTAACCATTCATGGTTATAACTTAGCTCATAGCGATATATCACTCGATGCTACTAATAATAAAACCTTATCTTTCAATGCTTTATTAAAAATATTATTAAATCTCTTTAAATAAATACTTATATATCATCTTCGGTCATTGTTTGGTAAATATCGGATAATGTTTGAGGTTAATGACATAATAGGTTACTCTTATCCCGCAAATATGTTACAGGCACTTAACAAATATGTAGTTTTATTTATTAATGCCGCTTAGTAACACATCAATCGCAATAGATGAGTAGAGATTTCTCAGCTATTGTTTATTACAGCTGATAAGGCTGTCTAAATCGAGTTTGGGTCATTTTATCATGGCTTAGTGCTTATTCGTAATTCCGCTATAGACACTCATCACATGAGTTTTCTTTAGCATGTAGCTACCTTTGTGTATGCCTATTAATAGCGTGATGGTTTACCCATTAACTGACGCCTATTGAAAGTAGTCCCTGTCTTTTTGATTTGACAGTATCTGTCTCATTAAGATTTGGGCGTAACACTTAGCATTTGCTTACCACTGCAGTTGGTATTTTCGCTATTTATATTAGCCACATACGTTCGGTATGAGGACTGTGTAGGCTATGCTGTATTCCTAATGGTTTGGTATCTTTCATTTTTGCTGAACTTTATTCATCAACTAACAATTGCGAGGTCTGAGTTTGAAAACTGAGTCATTGTTCCAATTTTCATCATTAACGATTATTTTATTATTATTAGCATTTTATGGCGGCACCTATTTACTGTCCTTATTAATCAAAAAAGATAAAGAGACCACTTCTGGATTTATGGTCGCAGGTCACGGTGTTGGCTTTGGTATGGGTGCAGCCAGCATGACCGCCACTTGGATTTGGGCAGCCTCATTTTACGCTGCGGCCACCTCTGGCTATAAGTACGGCGTATCAGGGCCGATACATTATGGCTTTTGGGGTGCATTGATGATTTTATTCATCTACCCTTTTGGTATGCGCTTTCGTGAATTGGCACCAGATGGCCATACACTAGGTGAACTGATTCATGCCCGCCACGGTTCATCAAGCCAATTAATCTTAGCCATATCCAACATTATGGGCAGTTTAATTAGCTTGATGGTCAACTTTACTGCTGCTGGAGCCTTGGTATCTGTTCTTTCGCCATTATCTTTCCAAACAGGGGTAATGATTGCAGGTATTGGTGTCCTAAGTTATACGCTAACATCAGGCTTTCGAGCATCCGTCTTTACGGATTTCGCCCAGTTGGTCGCTCTAATGGCCATTGGTATTGTCATTATCCCAGCGGTATTATTTGCTATGGGCGGCCCTGAAGTTATGGTTAGCGGCCTGTCAAACCTGACTTTGGAGCAACAGAATTTCTTTTCTTCTGAGGCATTCTTTCAACAAGGTGCGCCTTATTTTGTAGCGGTATTGGCATATGCTATTGGTAATCAAACCATCACTCAGCGCCTATTTGCTATTGATAAGACCAAAATCAAAGCAACGTTTATCACTGCTACGGTTGGCTATGCGGGTATCGTCATCGGCCTTGGTATGATTGGATTAATGGCTGTGACTATTGGTGTTGAACCACTCGATGGCAATATGAATAACCTAATCCCTCAAATGGTTAGTACTTATCTACATCCAGTCTTTATTGCATTATTTTTTATTTTAGTGATTGGTTCATTGTCCTCAACTGCTGATTCAGATTTGTCAGCGCTATCAACTATTATGATGGCGGATGTCTACGGTAAAAATATCGCCAAAAAAGGCCATGTTAAACCTAAAACAATGATGCTAATTGGTCGCGGCACGATGATTGTTGCGACAGCAGCTGGACTAATTTTTGCGAGCTTTAAGCTTGATATTCTCGTCATGCTAGTATTTGTTGGTGCACTATGGGGGGCTATTGTCTTCCCTGTTATCGCCAGTGTGTTTTGGAATCGCGTCACCAACACTGCCTTTACCTCAGCAGTTATCGTCGGACTACTCTTATTTTGCGTTGCCCGTTTCGAATTACTCCCAATCACTGGTGTCACCGCCCTATTCTTTGAAATACTGGCCAGTGTCGGTGCAGCGGTTGTTATTGGGCTAATGGTCTTTGGATTCTTAGGTCGTAAGATTGGCATGGTCGCCGCAGTTATCACGCTAGTGCTGATGCTTATCTTCGCTACTGGCTTCTTACGTCAATATATGGTCCTGCTAGCCTCTCTAACAGCTTACGGCGCTAGTACCGTCGTCTGTGTGATTATCAGCCTGATGGGAGACGAACACTTCGACTTCGACTTAATTAAGCAGCGTGTGGGCAATTACGATAAAAAGTCGGAAATCCCATCGTCACTTAAATCTTAAATCAAAGTCGCTTTATCCAAGTGCCGATTGGCCAGAAGTATTTGGCTAATCGCTACTTACTTAGCGATATTATAAGGAGATATCATGGACAACGTTTTTATCTACGGCTTATATATCTTAATTTGGCCCGCCATTACTCTTGGCGTACTCGTATTAATTTGCACGGCCACTTATCGTGATGTGAAAAGTGCCAAACGTAACAATAAAGATATAGTTTAGCGCACTATATTTTAAACCATCATCATTAAACACTGGTTTACTAATAGTTTGAAAAAGCCTATTAACAGTATAAACGCTTCTAAATTGGGGCTAAATATAGATAAGATAATAAATAAGCTGTTTTTAATGAAAAAAGGACTTGTAATTTACTATATTTTTGCTAATATAGGCGACCTTGATTGGCTGGATGGCAGAGTGGTCATGCAGCGGACTGCAACTCCGTTAACGCCGGTTCGATTCCGACTCCAGCCTCCAATTATTTATTAACTTTACGTTAATTTTGGCTTGCATTATTATCACAACCGATTATAATAGCGACCACTTATCTAGTAACTAGATGGTCTATCAGCTAGTTTACATCTTAGATAAAACAAGTTTTGCCCGGGTGGTGAAATTGGTAGACACAAGGGATTTAAAATCCCTCGCTAGCAATAGCGTGCCGGTTCAAGTCCGGCTCCGGGTACCATTACATAGTCCTATACTATCTTATAGAACAGCTAAAGCCCCTGATATCAGGGGCTTTGTTGTATCTGGCGTTCTATACTGTCCTATGAATCTATCCTAATCCATGCACTTTGAGTATACTGTCAAGTATACCGAGTTTTGAGTCTACTCATAGAGATCTAGGATATGGAAAGAAAAGCGATCAGTTCAGACAGAAGCATCAGCAGCCATAAGCCTGAAGATAAGAAGTACTTCGTTGCTGTCAAAAATCATCCCAAACTATTCTTAATGGTACGTCCTACTGAGACTAAGTCATGGATGTACCGCTACTACCCTCCTTCAAATTCTAAGCAAAGTATTATATCCATTGGTATATATCCAAGTATCTCGTATGCACGTGCGTGTGAGGTTTGGCGTGAATATGAAGACCTGTTAAGCAAAGGTATTGACCCAAAATTTCATCGTGAAGAAATAAAGAAAATTATTATTAGTAAAACTAAAAACTCTTTTAATCATTTTGCTTGGGAGTATTTTGATAGCTTAGATCAGGCTCAGAAAAGTAACACCCTCATTCGTAAGAAAGGTCGTCTTGATCTTATATGCAAATATATTGGTGACGAGCCAATCAGCGATATTACATCTCCTAAAATGCTTGAAGTGCTATTAGACATCCAAGCTAAGTCATTAAACAAGGATGGTAAGCCCACAGACAAGGCTGAACGCTGTGCTGGCATTGCCAGTGATGTGTTTGTCTATGCTGGGGCACGAGGTTTCTGTACGAGTGATCCTGCGGCGCTCATTAAGAGCCAATTAGCTAAGTCAAGTTACGGTCATCGTCCTGCGGTTACTAAACCGAAGGACTTGGCTAAATTACTTAAAGCTATCGAAACAATAGAAGGTGACCCAAACACCATAAATTCCCTTAGGCTATTAGCGCTTCTGTTTGTTCGCAATGGTGATTTAAGACGTATGAGCTGGGCTGATCTAGACCTAGAAACTGGCAGATGGCGATTAAAGCCATTGAAGGGGCAAGGCAAGGTAAACATGGTCAAAGACATGGTCGTTCCCCTACCTCGTCAAGCCGTAGCTATATTGAGTGAACAACAAAAAATTAATGGTCATACTGAATACGTATTTTTTAGCCAGACGGCAAAAAAGCATCAGATCATCTCTGATGCGACAGCGAATAAGCGGTTAAAGGATTTAGGCTATAAAGATATACATTGTGCTCATGGCTTTAGAGCGACAGCGAAGACCATCCTACAAGAGCAGTTAAAGTATCCACTTGTGCTTGTAGAGATGGCATTGGGTCATACGACGAAAGATCCTAATGGAACCGCCTATGGTCGATTTGAATACATTGATGATCGTAGTAATATGATGCAGAAGTGGGCGGACTATTTAGATGCTTTGCGTGAAGGTAGAGATACGGCAGAATTTAGAGCAGATGCCCAAAACAAGTCTGATTCTACTACCCATCTGCAAGCGTTGATTGACCAGCTGGGAGAGGATAAGGTTTTAAGGATACTTCAAGCTGATGTAATGTGAATATAGGTAAAGCCAGCTGTATTATTAACATTAGTCAAATATATATTATTAATAGAAACATTTTTAATTCATGAATTATTTTGTTAGCTATAAAAGCTTTTGTAACACAGCCTTTAGGGTGTGTATAGAATTCAAATGAGTGGCAACCAGATAAAGACACAAGCAAGCATTACCGCCGCTGCATAGCTATCTTTGAGCTTATCATATCGCGTGGCAATGCCCCTAAAATGTTTCAATCTAGCAAAAGCGTTTTCTACCAA